>NZ_JAZHLJ010000001.1:0-223031 GCF_036549495.1 Aurantimonas sp. C2-5-R2 | reverse complement strand
TGCCGGGCGACGCTCAATCAGCACATGACGCTCGTATCAGTCCGCGAACGGCGAGGCCGCCGCCCATCCCGCGCGAGCGGGTTCGTTCTTCGGCCCATGGCCGACCTTCCGCGTCCGGCCCATAAGCGCCGCTCGGATCACGCTCGCGGACAATCCGAAGCGGCCGGTCCCGGCCGCTGTCGACGACATGGGGGGTAATCAGTCTGCTCGTCCGAGTTCGGGCCGAGGCTACCTGTCCGGTTCAAAAAGTTGGCGATCGGTTCGGGAGAACCGATTCTGCCATTCAAGACCGTATGGGAAGCAAAAACGTCATGGCTTATTCTGAGCCTCGCCGACGCTTTTCCTAACGATGAGATTTCCGCTTACAAGCACTTTCACCGCAGGCTGTCTTTCTTTCGATACGATGAGATCATCGAGGAGTCTTATCGCCATCGCTCCGATCTTTTGTTTGGGAACATTGACCGACGTGAGGGCTGGCTCGATCATGTCGCTCATTGGGAGATTATCGAACCCTACGATCGAGACGTCGCGTGGAATTTCGTAGCCACGATCGCGCAAGGCCTTGATGAAGCCGTACGCAACGATGTCGTTTGCGCAGAGATAGGCTTCTGAGATCGGACGGTCCTGAGCGAGCTGCGTTTCGGCATCCCGGTAGGCGCCTTCGAGGGTCGAGTCCACGGAGAGGATAGCCCCGTCCTCCACCTCCAGCCCGAGCGATGACATACCATGCAAAAAGGCATTGTGGCGAAGACGGAAATTAGTCACCGCCGCATAGCTGCTGACGAGACCGATACGTTGAAAACCGCGTCCCTTGAGATAATTGAGCGTCTGAAAGATCGCTTGCTCGTTATCCATGTCGACGAAATTGGCATCGAGAAATGGATGGTAGGTATCGATGAACACTGTTGGAAAGCCGCAGCGCAGCAGACTTTGAACATCCTCCTCCTGGCCTGCNATGTCGACGAAATTGGCATCGAGAAATGGATGGTAGGTATCGATGAACACTGTTGGAAAGCCGCAGCGCAGCAGACTTTGAACATCCTCCTCCTGGCCTGCCCCCAACCGAGTGGTCCGGGGCAAATCTTAGTGCATGACAGGCCTTGGCGCCAAGGCTGGCGTGGCCGGTGAAGCCGGGCCGGATGGCGAAGCGGGCCATCGGCAAGGCGCTCGTCCTGCATCGCGACCAGGAAAGCCTCGGCCTCCGCCTCGATCGCCTCGGCAAGCAGCCGGCGCGCACCGTCACGCAACACCGACGTCAGCGGGTCGTCGATTGCCTCGGGCTTCCAGCGGGTGTTCCAGGAGAATGGCGGCACCGTCGTCCAGTAGCTGTGGCCGCCGCTGAACACCGCGGATTACGGCTCCTACATCACCCAGATCGACCCCGACGTCGATGCGATCTGCGGCGACCGTATTTGCCTAATTTAATGGCGAAATTGATCGTGGCTGATAAATTAGCCTAAAAAATAGACGATTCTTCTCTGATGCGGCTTCCTCGATGCGTTAGGGGAGGGGCCGCCAGCGGGGCGGTCGCGCCTCCCATGGCCCGCGACGGCATTTGGCACGCGCTTTGCTAACCATCCAGTCGTGACCTCCGGTGACAACGGAGGCGAAACAACTGGAGAGCGCGTATGACATCCCCTATCACATGGCTTCGCGGCGCTGTGGCCGCGGCCACTATGGCCAGCGTGGCATTGACCGGCGCAACCGCCCAAGAGAAACCTTCCGGCGATCCGATCAAGGTCGGCGTCCTGCATTCGCTGTCGGGCACGATGGCGATCTCCGAGACGACCCTCAAGGACGTCATGGAGATGCTGATCGAGGAACAGAACGCCAAGGGCGGTCTGCTCGGACGGCCGCTCGAGGCGGTCGTCGTCGACCCCGCCTCGGACTGGCCGCTATTCGCCGAAAAGATGCGCGACCTCGTCTCGGCGCAGGACGTGGCGGCGGTGTTCTGCTGCTGGACGTCGGTGTCGCGGAAGTCGATCCTGCCGGTCGCCGAGGAACTGAACACGGTGGTGTTCTATCCGGTGCAGTATGAGGGCGAGGAATCCTCGCGCAATAACTTCTACACCGGTGCCGCGCCGAACCAGCAGGCGATCCCGGCCGTCGATTATCTGATGGAAGAAGGCGTCGAGCGCTGGGTGCTGGAAGGCACCGACTACGTCTATCCGCGCACCACCAACAAGATCCTCGAGCAGTATCTGAAGGACAAGGGCGTCGCGGCGGATGACATCAAGGTCAACTACACGCCGTTCGGCTTCTCCGACTGGCAGACCGAGGTGTCGTCGATCAAGGAGTTCGGCGCGACCGGCAAGAAGACGGCGGTGGTCTCGACGGTGAACGGCGACGCCAACGTGCCATTCTACAAGGAACTCGCCAATCAGGGCATCGAAGCGACAGACATCCCCGTCGTCGCCTTCTCCGTCGGTGAGGAAGAACTCGCCGGCATTGACACCGGACCGCTGGTCGGCCACCTCGCCGCCTGGAACTACTTCCAGTCCGTCGACACGCCGGAAAACGCCGAATTCATCAAGAAATGGAAAGCCTATCTCGGTGACGACAAGCGCGTGACCAACGACCCAATGGAAGCCCATTACATCGGTTTCAACATGTGGGTGAAAGCGGTCGAGAAAGCCGGTACCACCGAGGCCGACGCCGTCATCGCGGCGCTGCCGGGCGTCGAGGTGCCGAACCTGACCGGCGGCACCGCCAAGATGCTGCCCAATCACCACATCACCAAGCCGGTGCTGATCGGCGAGATCAACGCGGACGGCCAGTTCGACATCGTCCAGGAGACCGACCTGGTCGAGGGCGATGCCTGGTCGGACTTCCTGCCGGATTCCAAGATGCTGAAAGCCGATTGGACCGACCCGATCAACTGCGGCAACTACAACACCGAGACGAAGAGCTGCGGCAGCAAGGAGGCGGCGGCCAAGTGAGCCTCCGCGCCTCCTAGACGTCCGCCTTCCTCCCAAGGCGCGACCCGGTGGGGGCGGCCATGCCGGCCGTCCCCGTGACCTTCGATCCCGATCAGGACGCTCCATGAACGATCTCCTGCGCTGGTGCCTTGTCGGCCTCCTGGCCTTCGGTGGCGCGCTCCTCCCGGTTGCCGCCTTGGCCCAGGACGGTGATCCGGCGGTAATCATCCAGAAATTCGGCGGCAAGCAGAGCTTCGACGACACCGAGGCGGTGATCGCCGAACTGGCCGCCACCGGCGAACCGGAAGTTGCCAGGACATTGCGCGCGCTGTCCGCCGGCGACCTCTACTGGCGCGAATCCGACGAAGCAGTGTTCATCGTGACCGGCAAGGGCAACGCGGTCACGCTGCGCGATCCGCTGACCGGCAAGGAGGCCGGAACCGCTCCATCCGGTGATCTGACCAAGGTCCGCATCAAGAATTCGATCCGCAACGCCATCACCGGCGCGCTCGGCAGTTTGACGCTTCGCGCCGCCGACCCGAACGTGCGGCTGAGGGCCGCATCGACGCTGTTTTCGGATGCCGATCCCGACATGCTGGAGCCGATCGAGGCGGCCCTCGCTGAGGAAACCGACCCGGCGGTCAAGGCACGAATGGAAGAAGCCCGCGCTTCGGCAATCCTTGCCTCCCACCGGCCCGCCGCCGCCAAGGCGGAGGCCGCCGCAATCCTCGAAGCGCGCGGCGACCGGGAATCCCTGACGATGCTCACGCGTTTCGCCGCCGCGACCGCCGATCCGGCGGCGCGGCAAGCCGCCGAAGCGGCGGTCGCGGGAATCGAGAGCAACATCGCCTTCTGGAATCAGATGCAGAACATCTGGTACGGATTGTCGCTGGGCTCGGTCCTGTTGCTCGCCGCGATCGGCCTCGCCATCACCTTCGGCGTGATGGGTGTGATTAACATGGCGCATGGCGAAATGGTGATGCTCGGCGCCTACACGACCTTCGTCGTGCAGGAGGTCATCCGGGTCGACGCGCCCTGGCTGTTCCCCTGGTCGCTGGCGATCGCCCTGCCGCTCGCCTTCCTCGTTTCGGGTTTCGTCGGTCTCGTCATGGAGCGCGGCATCATCCGCTTTCTCTACGGCCGGCCGCTGGAGACCCTGCTCGCAACCTTCGGCGTGTCGCTGATGCTGCAACAGGCGGTCCGTACGATCTTCGGCCCGAGCAATCGCCAGGTCGGCAATCCCGACTGGATGTCCGGCGCCTTCGACATCGGCCTGATGTCGGTGACCTGGAACCGGCTGTGGATCATCGTTTTCTCCCTGGTCGTTTTCGCCGGGCTGCTTCTGGTACTTAACCGCACGGCGCTCGGCCTGCAGATGCGGGCGGTGACGCAAAATCGGAAGATGGCGTCGGCCATGGGCATCCGCACGCCGTGGGTCGACGCGATGACCTTCGCGCTCGGCTCGGGCGTCGCCGGGATCGCCGGCGTCGCGCTCAGCCAGATCGACAACGTCTCGCCCAGTCTCGGCCAAGGCTACATCATCGACAGTTTCATGGTCGTCGTCTTCGGCGGGGTTGGCAATCTGTGGGGCACGCTGGTCGGCGCGATGAGCCTTGGCATCCTCAACAAGTTCCTTGAGCCCTATGCCGGCGCGGTGCTCGGCAAGATCGTCGTCCTGGTGCTCATCATCCTGTTCATCCAGAAACGGCCGCGCGGCCTGTTCGCCCAAAAGGGAAGGTTCGTCGACGCATGATCCTCGCGCGCTTTCTCGGCCCAAGGGTCTTCATTCTCGTTGCAGCGCTTCTGGCCGCCGCCGTGCTCGTGCCGATGGCGAGCCTGTGGCTGCCGGCGAGCCACCCGCTGCATGTCCCGCCCTATCTGGTGCCGCTGTTCGGCAAATATGTCTGCTACGCGCTTTTGGCGCTCGCCCTCGATCTGGTCTGGGGCTATGTCGGCATCCTGTCGCTTGGCCACGGCGCGTTCTTCGCCCTCGGCGGCTACGCCATGGGCATGTATCTGATGCGCCAGATCGGCCCGCGCGGCGTCTATGGCGATCCGGTGCTGCCCGATTTCATGGTCTTTCTCAACTGGCGGGAACTGCCCTGGTACTGGACCGGCTTCGACCAGTTCTGGTTCGCGGCGATCATGATCGTCGCCGCGCCCGGCCTGCTCGCCTTCGTCTTCGGCTATTTCGCCTTCCGCAGCCGCGTGACCGGAGTGTATCTCTCGATCATCACCCAGGCGATGACCTACGCGCTGCTGCTGGCTTTTTTCCGCAACGACATGGGATTTGGCGGCAATAACGGCCTGACCGACTTCAAGGAGCTGCTCGGCTTTCCGCTGCAGGCCGCCTCGACCCGCGCCGGACTGTTCGCGGCGAGCTGCGTCGCGCTGGCGCTCGGTGTCCTCCTCGTCGGCTGGATCACCCGCTCGCAGCTCGGCAAGCTGATGGTCGCGGTGCGCGACGCCGAAAGCCGGACCCGCTTCATCGGCTGGCGGCCGGAGCATGTGAAGCTGTTCGCCTTTACCGTCTCGGCGGTGATGGCCGGCATTGCCGGGGCGCTCTACGTGCCGCAGGTCGGCATCATCAATCCGGGCGAATTCGCGCCGGTCAATTCCATCGAGATCGTCGTCTGGGCGGCCGTCGGCGGACGCGGCACGCTGCTCGGCCCGGTCATTGGCGCGCTGCTGGTCAATTTCGGCAAGAGCACCTTCACCGCAATCGCGCCGGAATCCTGGCTGTTCGTGCTCGGCGGCCTGTTCGTCTTCGTCACGCTGTTCCTGCCGAAGGGGATCGTCGGCACCTTCGATCATGGCTGGCGGTCGTGGCGCGATCGCCGCGCGTCAGTCGAGGCCGAGAAGGGGGAGGCGGCGTTGACGGGCGATGCGCAGCCCGTCCCGAACCCGGCGGAGTAAAACGATGAGCGACATGAACCCCGCCAGCGAAACGACCCGGCCCCCCCAGCCGGCGGTTTCGCCCCACCCTTATGCGACGCAGCGCGCGGCCCTGCTCGCCGAGCAGGCGGCGGGAAGCAAACGCAGGGATACGCTGCTCTATCTCAGCGGCGTGACCAAGAGCTTCGACGGCTTCAAGGCGATCAACAACCTCTCGCTGGTCGTGGCGAAGGGCGAGATGCGGGCGATCATCGGACCGAACGGCGCCGGCAAGACGACGATGATGGATATCGTCACCGGCAGGACCCGGCCGGACGAGGGCGAGGTCTATTTCGCCGGCGATGTCGATCTGACCCAAGAGGACGAGGCGGCGATCGCCAACATGGGGATCGGTCGCAAATTCCAGAAGCCGACGGTTTTCGAGGGGCATTCGGTCGAGGACAATATTCGCCTGTCGCTCGCCGGCTCGCGCTCGATTTTCAAGGCGCTGCTCCATCGCAAGGACGCCGCCGAGCAGGCAAAGATCGACGCGATTCTGGAAACCACACGCCTTAGAGGCCGTTTCGAAACCCTGCCAAGACCAGCCTCCATGGTTCACCCGGGACGCCCAAACCCGCGGAAATCGGGTATCATGTCATTGCGGAGCGACCATCCGAGGGGCCTTTGAACCCGCCGCAGTGAGTTTCGAAACGGACTCTTAGCGAAAAGCGGCGAACGCCAGCCGCCGACCTCAGCCACGGCCAGAAGCAATGGCTGGAGATCGGCATGCTGCTCGCCCAGGATCCAGAGCTCCTGCTGGTGGACGAACCGGTGGCCGGCATGACTGACGCCGAGACCGAGGAGACCGCCCGGCTGCTCAAGGAAATCGCCCGGACGCGCTCGGTCGTCGTCGTCGAGCACGACATGCATTTCGTCCGGGCGCTGGGGGTCAAGGTCACCTGCCTGCACGAGGGCTCGGTGCTGTCGGAAGGATCGCTCGATCATGTCTCGGCAGACCCGCGCGTGGTCGAGGTGTATTTGGGGCGATGAGGGGCTTGCCATGCTGACCGTTTCGAATGTCGATTTGTATTACGGTGCCGCCCAGGCCCTACGCGGTGTCTCGCTCACGGCCAAACCCGGCGAGATCACCTGCGTGCTCGGCCGCAACGGCGTCGGCAAGACCTCGCTGTTGCGCGCCATCGTCGGCCAGCAGCCGATCCGCGCCGGCCAGATCGCCCTCGATGGCGACGATCTCGGCCGCTCCGCTCCCTACGCCCGTGCACGAAAGGGAATCGGCTTCGTGCCGCAGGGCCGCGAGATATTCCCGTTGCTGACGGTGAAGGAGAATCTTCAGACCGGCTTCGCGCCGCTCAAATCCGCCGACCGGTCGATCCCCGAGCATGTGTTCGAGCTGTTCCCGGTTCTCGCCGACATGCTCGGCCGGCGCGGCGGGGATCTGTCCGGCGGCCAGCAGCAGCAACTCGCGATCGGCAGGGCATTGGTGACCCGGCCCCGGCTGCTGGTGCTCGACGAGCCGACCGAGGGCATCCAGCCGTCGATCATCAAGGATATCGGCCGGGCGATCCGCTATCTGAAGGATCAGTCCGGCCTCGCGATCCTGCTTGTCGAGCAATATCTCGATTTCTGCCGGGAGCTCGCGGACCAGGTCTACATCATGGATCGCGGCGAGATCGTCTTCGACGGCCCCGCCGAGGGGCTCGACGATCCCGAAGTACGCAAGCACCTGACGGTTTGAGCTGGCGGCAGTCGCAAGGATGCGGCAAGCACGGCCTATGCAGATTCACCTTCCTCAAATGCCCGTGAATCGGCCGCTCGACTCGCCGTCGCTTCCGGCCGAAGCCGGGCGTGTCGTTCCGATGCAGCGCGCGGCCGGTTCGGCGACAGCGGAATTCCAGCTCGTCACGGGCCGCACGCGTCTGAAGCGCTTGCACCAGTCCGGATGCCTGAAACTGCGGTTTCCCCGCCTGCCGCGGCCAGAGGCCGAGGCGATCCTGATCAACACGTCTGGCGGGCTGACCGGCGGTGATCGCATCGACCAGACCTTTGCCGTTTCGGATGGCGCCAGCCTGACGGTGACGACCCAGGCCTGTGAGCGCGTTTACCGGGCGGCGGAAGGCCATGCCGCCGTCGCGACGCGCATCGCCCTCGGGCCCGAGGCGGGTTTTCATTGGCTGCCGCAGGAAACGATCCTCTATGACGGCGGCGCGGTCCAGCGCTCGTTGGATCTTGAGGCGGCCGAATCCTCCCGCTTCCTGTTATGTGAAAGCGTGATCCTCGGACGCGAGCGCATGGGCGAGACTGTCGAGGCCGGTCTGTTCCGCGACCGCTGGCGTGTGCGCGTCGGCGGCCGGCTGGTGTTCGCCGACGATCTGCGGCTCGACGGCGCGATCGCCGAGGCGACGGCGCGGGCCGCCAGCCTTGCCGGCAACCGGGCCTTCGCCACGTTGGTCGCGCAGGGGGCCGGTGCCGAACGCGGTCTTAACGACATTCGTGCGATTATCGGGGAGGCAGGGGGCGCGAGCCTTGTCGGCGGCTTGCTCGTCGCCCGCATCATGGCGCCTTCGGGTTTTCTGTTGCGCAAGCGGTTGGTTCCGCTGCTGTCGGCTCTGACGAACGGGCCGCTGCCGCTTGTATGGTCGCTCTGACGAACCGGCGAAGGATGGACGGATGCAACTGACCCCGCGCGAAAAGGACAAGCTGCTCATCTCCATGGCCGCCATCGTGGCGCGGAAGCGGCTGGAGCGGGGCGTCAAGCTGAACCATCCGGAGGCGATCGCGCTGATCAGCGACTTCGTCGTCGAGGGCGCGCGCGACGGTCGCTCGGTGGCGGATCTGATGGAGGCGGGGGCGCATGTGATCACCCGCGATCAGGTGATGGAAGGCATTGCCGAGATGATCCACGACGTGCAGGTCGAGGCGACGTTCCCGGACGGCACCAAGCTGGTGACGGTCCACGAACCGATCCGCTGAGGATCGGCGCGGGGGGCGGTCGAACGCCCAGCCCATAGAGGCGATCGATCAGCTGCCCTGCTGGACGTCCTCGTCGTTCTCGCCGGCCTGACCTTGGTCCGAGGCGCTGGCCTTCGGCATCGTCATGCTCGAAGCCTCGCTCGCGGCCGCATTCTCGGCTTCATCGAGCGAGGAGACCGCGATCGGCGCATCAGCGGCGGCGAGGCCGTTCCGCGGCGGTCCGCCGATGAAGCGATAGCCCTGCTCGACCGTTGAATAGTACGCGGTCCCGACGATTCCGTTCATGGTCACGGTGCGAATCATGACCGGGTCGCCTGACCCCGCCGATCCGGTTCATGCAAGAAGTACCGCCGCGATCACGAATGATCTCAGCATGAAGTCGACTCCCTTCTGTTGCCGGCCGTCTGGCTTCGATCGTTGCGCTTCGAAACTCTGGAACGGCCTGGCCTCGATCCTCCAGAGCCAATGTGCGGCGTCGAAAATCGGGCTTGCCGAGACAATAACGAAAGGTGGTTGCCAGAGTTTCTCGCTTGTCGCGCCGGCTTTGGTTTATCGTTTCCAAAACCCTTTCAACGACCGGCGATCGGTGGTCCCTTGAAGCGCGGCGGGAAAGGCGGCGAGAAACCCTTTGACACCTGCTTTCCGGCCTTCCATGCTCCGCACAGCAACCCGGCCGAATGCCGGGCGGACGCGACCCAATTCGGGGCGACCGTCGACCAAACGAGGGACAATCATGCTCAAACGCCTTTCTCTTACCGCCGCCTCGCTTTTCGCCGCGACGGCCCCCGCCTTTGCGCATATCAATCCGGCCGAGCACGGCTCGCTGCTGACCGGCTTCGTCCATCCGCTGCTGGGCTGGGACCACGTGCTGGTCATGGTCGCCGTCGGCATCTGGGCGGCGATGATCGGTGGCCGCGCGTTGTGGGCGGTGCCACTCGCCTTCGTCACGGTGATGAGCGCCGGCTTCGGCCTGGCGGTCGCCGGAATCGCGCTGCCCTTCGTCGAGCCGGTGGTGCTTGCCTCGGTCGTCGCGCTCGGCCTGCTGATCGCCATGGCGGTGAAGCTGCCGGTTCCGCTCGCAGCGACCATCGTCGGTGGCTTCGCACTTTTTCACGGGGCCGCGCATGGCGCTGAACTCGGCGCGTCCGGGGCGGCGGCCTTCGGTCTCGGCTTTGCCGGCGCGACGGCACTGCTGCATGGCGGCGGATTGCTGCTCGGCAACGCTCTGGTCCGGACGGCGAACCCTATCCTTCTGCGGGCGATCGGTGCGCTGTCCGCCGGCGCCGGCCTCTATCTGATGGCCGGCTGATCGTCCGCGACCGTCGAGCCGCGCCGGGCGGCTGGCAGATGTCATGCCGGAAGTCCTGCGGGCACCGCAACCGGTCGGGGAATATGATCTGATGGCGATCGGCCCGGTTCTCCTGGCCGTGCTCGTCATAATCGGTATCCGCAAGCTTTGGAGTCACTGGTCATGATCCCTGGCGAAATCATCACGGCGGCGGGCGACATCGTCCTCAACGAGGGGGCGGTTCCGGTTACGATCGAGGTCGCCAACACGGGCGACCGGCCGATCCAGATCGGCAGCCACTACCACTTCGCCGAGACCAACCCGGCGCTCGCCTTCGACCGCGAGGTGACGCGCGGCATGCGCCTCGACATCGCCGCCGGCACGGCCGTGCGCTTCGAGCCGGGGCAGACGCGCGAGGTGACGCTGGTGCCGCTCGGCGGCGCACGCAAGGTCTATGGTTTCAACGGCAAGGTGATGGGCGCGCTCTGAGGCGGCCGCGCCAGCCTCGCGATGCAATTGTTCAGCCTGTGCCTGATCCGATCAGGCCAGTGTGTTCTGCAAGGAGGAGGAAACCAATGTGCAACCAATGCGTGATCGAGGGTGTGAAGCGGACGATGCTGAGCCGGCGGCGGCTGCTCGGGGGCGGCGCGGCCGCGGCGGCGACGCTTGGCCTGGCAGGGTCGGCCCTGGCTCAGGATGCCGCGAACCCCGCTGTCGATGCCGGCAAGTCTCTCGCGGACATGGCGATCAGCGATCTGACCCATGAGCTCCATCCGGACTTCCCGACCTTTTTCGGCGAGCAGCAATTCTTCATGGAGCAGAAGTTCTCCTACGAAAAGGACAAGTTCAACCTGTTCGAGCTCAGGGTGAATGAGCACACCGGAACGCATGTCGACGCCCCGCTGCATTTTTCCGCCGACGGCCAGTCGGTCGCCGAAATTCCGGTCGAGAAGCTGATGGCGCCCCTGGTCGTCATCGACATCAAGGCGAAGGCGGCGGACGATGCGGACGCGCAGGTGACGCCCGACGACATCAAGGCCTGGACCGACGCCAATGGCGAACTGCCCGAAAACTGCTGCGTGGCGATGAACTCGGGATGGCAGCAACATCTCGATAGCGAAAAATTCCGCAACGCCGACGACAAGGGCGTGATGCATTTTCCCGGGTTTCATGTCGAGGCGGCGCAAATGCTGCTCGAAGGCTCCGCCGTCGGCATCGCCGTGGACACGCTGTCGCTCGATTTCGGCCAGTCGCCGGACTTCGCCGTGCATTATGCATGGCTGCCGGGAGGGCGCTGGGGCCTCGAATGCATCGCCAATCTCGACGCGATGCCGGCTGTCGGCGCCACTCTCATCCTTGGCGCGCCGAAGCACCGGGGCGGCTCGGGCGGGCCGTCGCGGGTTCTGGCGCTGAGCTGAGGGGGAACGCCGTGGCGACCGCGCCGATCGTTTCCGACGAGCAAGCCTGTGCCGAAGTTCGCGCGGTGTTCGACGATATCCGCGCGACGCGGGGCACCGACTTCGTCAACAATTTCTGGCGGGTGCTGGCGGCGGACCCCCGGACGCTCAAGCGGACCTGGGAGGAGGTGAAGGCGGTGATGATCGCGCCCGGCGCGCTCGATCCGCTGACGCGGGAGATGCTCTACATCGCGGTCTCGGTGACCAATGGCTGCGGCTACTGCGCGCATTCGCACACGGCGGCGGCGCGGGCCAAGGGCATGACGGCCGACCAATACGGCGAGCTTCGGGCGATTGTTGGCCTCGCCGGCAAGACCAACCAACTGGCCGACGCCCTGCAAGTGGCGGTCGATCCGGAGTTTCTGGCCTGATCGAGGCCCGCGCGCGAAGACCCGCTATTTCGGCGTCGACTGCTTTGGCGATCGCCGGATGATCGCCCGGTGCGAGCCGGGCGAGCGTCCGCGCGTCACCGCGCTGCGACCGATGGCGGTCGGACCGCTACGGGCAAAAGCGCCGGCATTGACGCTGTTGAGATCGGAGCGGCCCTCCGTTGCCCTGAGTTCGTTCGGCACCTTCGCGTCGCGCCCGAAGCGGGGAACGACCGGCCGCAGATAGCTGTCGTCGAAATCGCGGCCATAGGCGCGCTCCTCGACTGTGTCGCCGAAGATCGTGGCGCCGGGAATGTGCGGGCCGGCTGGCAGGTGCGGCGCGCCGACGATCGGCAAATCGGACATCGACATGCCGGGCACGTCTCCCATGGGGCCGGGATCGAACGTCTGGGCGACGGCCGGCGCCGGCAAGAGGAGTGCTGCGAGCTGCGCGAAACGAAACACGAAACACTCCTTTCCGGCAAATGGTCGATCGTGATCGGCGACAGCCGCGCGCGATCGCTGATGGCGGTCGGTCCATCCAGGAACGCGCCGGCAGTCTGCGCGATCCCGACAAATCGGGGAAGACAAGCCTTCGCGACCGACTTATGGTCTTGAATGGTGCGACGCAGCGACGGACGGCGCGGAGCGCCGATCCTCTCCGGCCCTCGACGCGAGATCGCCCATGCCCGCCACTATCCCCCGCTCCTCCTATGCCGCGATGTTCGGCCCGACCACTGGCGACAAGGTGCGACTGGCCGATACCGAGCTCTTTATCGAGGTCGAGAAGGACCTGACCACCTATGGCGAGGAGGTGAAGTTCGGCGGCGGCAAGGTGATCCGCGACGGCATGGGGCAAAGCCAGCATTCACGCGCCGAAGGGGCGGTCGACACGGTGATCACCAACGCGCTGATCCTCGACCACACCGGCGTCTACAAGGCCGATATCGGCCTGAGGGACGGGCGGATCGCCGCCATCGGCAAGGCCGGCAATCCCGATACCCAGCCGAACGTCACCATCATCGTCGGGCCCGGTACCGAGGCGATCGCCGCAGAGGGCAAGATCGTCACCGCCGGTGGCTTCGACAGCCACATCCATTTCATCTGCCCGCAGCAGATCGAGGAGGCGCTGTTTTCCGGCGTCACGACCATGCTCGGCGGCGGCACCGGCCCGGCGCACGGCACGCTCGCCACGACCTGCACGCCCGGACCTTGGCACATGGCGCGGATGCTGCAGGCGGCGGACGCCTTTCCGATGAATCTCGGCTTTTCCGGAAAGGGCAACGCCTCGCTGCCGGCGGCGCTGGAGGAGATGGTCAAGGGCGGGGCCTGTGCGCTGAAGCTGCACGAGGACTGGGGCACGACGCCGGCCGCCATCGACTGCTGTCTCTCGGTCGCCGACGCTTACGACGTCCAGGTGATGATCCACACCGACACGCTGAACGAATCGGGCTTCGTCGAGAACACCGTTGACGCCTTCAAGGGCCGCACGATCCACGCCTTCCACACCGAGGGCGCCGGCGGCGGCCACGCGCCGGATATCATCAAGATCTGCGGCCTGCCCAACGTGCTGCCGTCCTCGACCAACCCGACCCGGCCCTACACGATCAACACGCTGGAAGAGCATCTCGACATGCTGATGGTCTGCCACCATCTCGATGCGTCGATCCCCGAGGATATCGCCTTTGCCGAAAGCCGCATCCGCAAGGAGACGATCGCGGCCGAGGACATCCTGCACGATCTGGGCGCCTTTTCGATCATCGCATCCGATTCACAGGCGATGGGGCGCGTCGGCGAGGTGATCATCCGCACCTGGCAGACCGCCGACAAGATGAAGCGCCAGCGCGGGCGGCTGCCGGAGGAGACCGGCGACAACGACAATTACCGCGCCCGCCGCTACGTCGCGAAATACACCATCAACCCGGCGATCGCGCAGGGGATGAGCCGCGAGATAGGCTCGGTCGAAGTGGGAAAACGCGCCGATCTGGTGCTGTGGGACCCGGCCTTCTTCGGCGTCAAACCGACGATGGTGCTGCTCGGCGGGACGATCGTCGCGGCGCCGATGGGCGACCCCAACGCCTCGATCCCGACGCCACAGCCGGTCCACTACCGGCCGATGTTCGGCGCCTTCGGCAAGGCGGTCGGGGCGAGCGGCATCAGCTTCGTCTCCAAGGCCGCGATGGGCGAGGGGCTGCGCGAGCAGCTCGGCTGCGACAAGGCGTTTGTAGCGGTCGAGAACACCCGTGGCGGCATATCCAAGGCTTCGATGATCCTCAATGATGCGACGCCTGAGATGGAGGTCGACCCGGAGACCTACGAGGTGCGGGCCGACGGCGTGCTTTTGACCTGCGAGCCCGCCACGGTCCTGCCAATGGCGCAGCGGTATTTTCTGTTTTAGAATTGGGTCCACGGCCGAACCTTCCCCGACGGATAGGCCGTGACATCATCGCTAGTCCCAGTCTCGCGGGCTATCCGAGCCAGATCGTCCACGAGGAATATCCTGACGCCTGCTTGAAGGCTGCCGGCGAGACCGGTCTGCCCGAGGAAATCTTCCTGCAGGATTGCCCGTTCACGATCGATCAGATCCTCGATGAGACTTTCTACCCCGAGACCGACTGACACATGCGTCGGGGCCAACTGGTTCAGTCCCCGACAAGATCGCTGGCGCTGTCATAGACAGTGACGCGATAGCCGGCGGCAAGGGCCTCGACACTGGGTTGCGGCGTGACCACGGCCAGCCGGCCGCCGGGAAGGCTGCCCACGCGGTCGTAGCCGCTGGGGCTCCAGCGCAGCAGGCGGCGCTTCCAGACCAGCCGTGGCGCGCGGTCGACCAGCACGAAGGCGCCGTCCGGAATGTCCAACGCCGTTCTCGTATGATGCACCTGTTCGCGCAGCCTTGATTTTACCCGATGGGCATGGAGCATGTCGTCCATGGCTTTCGCCGACGGCGGTGCGTCGAGGTTGTGAGCCGTCGCCCAAGCGGCGCGGTAGGCGTTGAAATCGGCGCGCCGGCATTCGGCGCAAGGGCGGTGGCCGGCGGCCAGCGCCGTCGCTTCGTCGAGAAAGAACAGTTCGGTGTAGCGGCCCGGCGTCATCGGCGTGCGCCGCCTGCCGCGAAAGGCGAGGGCGCAGGCAATCCAGGCCTTGTGCTTCCAGCGGCTCCGGCCGAGTTCTCGGTCGCCATCATGGAGGATACCGCGATTGCCCATCAGCGTGCCCCGCGCCGAGTCTACGACGATCTCGCCCAGCGGGGTCATCCGGTTTTGCAGCGGCATGGCGGCTCCTCATGGCTGGTGCGGCTCGCCTGTGTCGGCTTGGGGGTGGCGGCTTGCGTGGCGCCGCCCTATCCTCGCCGCGAAGGCGACAGGGCGCGCGCTGGCGTGCGGAAGCAGGAAGATTGAATGATCCTTGGCACTTCGGTCAAGCGCGCGGGCGAATGGACGGACGCCGCCGATACGATCACGCTCGACGAGACGGCGCGGCATCGCCGGCGCATGGCGATGGTGTCGGACGACGGCATCGCCTTTCTGCTCGATCTGCCCGAGGCGACGCTGCTGAGGGATGGCGACGCGATCTGGCTCGATGACGCCCGGTTGATCGCGGTGCGGGCCAGGCCCGAAGACCTCTACGAGGTCCGGGGCAAGGACGCCCGGCATCTCCTCGTTCTGGCCTGGCAGATCGGCAACCGCCATCTGCCGGCGCAGCTTCTGGGCGAATGCATCCTGATCCGCCGCGACCCGGTCATTCGCGAGATGCTGTCGGGCCTCGATGCGACGATCACCGACATCGAGGCCGGGTTCGATCCGGAAGGCGGCGCCTATGAGGCGCACGGCCATGATCATGACCACGAGCCTTCGCCCGAGACCCCAATCCGGTGAATCATATCGCCCCCTCAACGACGCCAGAGGCGCTCGGCGTGGCCGGCGAAGCCGCCACCGCGCATCTGCCGCAACTGCTGACGCTGTTTTCGCCGGCCTTTCCCATCGGGGCCTTCGCGTGGTCGCACGGGTTGGAGACGGTGGTCGCCGAGGGGCTGCTCGCCGACGCTGACAGCGTCACCGACTGGATCGCGGTGCTGCTCGACCGTGGCAGTGGCTGGAACGATGGTGTGTTGCTTGCCGAAGCGTGGCACGCCGTCAAGGACGGAGACGCTGGCCGACTTGCCGCCGTGGCCGAATTGGCACTGGCGCTGGCGGGAAGCGCCGAACGGCGCGCCGAGACGCTGGCGTTGGGCACGGCCTTCGCGGAGGCATCGCGGCCGTGGCTCGGTGCGTCCGGGCTGGGTGGACACGTCGGGGGGCGTGAGGAAAACAGCGCGGCCGAGTCTTATCCCGTCGCGGCGGGACGCCTGGCAGCCAGCGCTGGACTGCCGCTCGCCGATACGCTGCTCGGCTATGCTCACGGCTTCGCGGCATCGTTGGTTTCAGCCGCCGTGCGGCTGGTTCCGCTGGCCCAGAGCGACGCGGTTCAGGTGCTGCGGCGGCTGGAGCCGGCCATTCAGGCGACGTCCGAACGCGCTACGCGATCGACGCTGGACGACCTTGGCTCGGCGGCGCTAGGGTCCGACATCGCCGCGATGCGGCACGAGGCGCTGCGAACGAGGCTCTTCCGGTCATGATCCACATAAACGGCCCGCTCAGGGTCGGCATCGGCGGCCCGGTCGGCTCCGGCAAGACGACGCTGGTCGAAAAGCTCTGCAAGGCGGCGTGCGAGACATGGTCGATTGGGGTCGTGACCAACGACATCTATACGCGCGAGGACGCCGAAGCGCTGGTGCGGCTGCAAGCGTTGTCCTCCGACCGCATCATCGGGGTCGAGACCGGTGGTTGCCCGCACACCGCGATCCGTGAGGACGCCTCGATCAACATCGCGGCGATCCGCGATTTGCGGACCCGCCATCCCGATCTCGATCTGGTGCTGGTGGAATCGGGCGGCGACAATCTCGCCGCGACCTTCTCGCCGGACCTCGTCGATCTGTCGATCTACGTCATCTCGGTGTGCCAGGGCGACGATATCCCAAGGAAGGGCGGGCCGGCGATCAGCCGCTCGGATCTGCTCGTCATCAACAAGACCGATCTGGCGCCCCATGTCGGGGCCGATCTGGAGCGGATGCGGATCGACGCGGCCAGCGCGCGCGGCGAGCGCCCGACGCTGTTCACCGACCTGTCGCGCGCCAAGGGCGTCGGCGACATCCTCGCCTTTCTCGCCGCTACGGGCGGCCTGCCGATGGTCGAGTCCGCGGCGTGACGCGGCTGTGGCTGAAACAGCCGCTCGCGATCCTAGCCGACGGTGCGGCTGGCGGCGTCGTGATCGAGGATGGACGGATGGTCGAACTGGTGCCCGAAAGCGGCGCCCCCTCGCGGCCGGTCGACGCGGTCTTCGATGCCTCGCGGCACGTGGTTCTGCCGGGTCCGGGGCAAATCTTAGTGCATGACGGGCCTTGGCGCTAAGGCTGGCGTGGCCGGTGAGGCCAGTTCGGATGGCGAAGCCAGCCATTGCAGGACCTTGGCGACGGCGGTCCCGGCAAGGTCGAAGCCCACCATCGGCAAATCGGTAGGGAAACCACGGTGAACCTGCCCGGCAGTAAGCCGGGCAGGTTCACCGTGGTTTATATCGCTATAGAAAGCGATTTATGCTGGAAGTGGTTGCGGGGGTAGGATTTGAACCTACGACCTTCAGGTTATGAGCCTGACGAGCTACCGGGCTGCTCCACCCCGCGTCATGGCCGTGCGCCGCTCTGCGCCGCCGGTGAGTGCGATATATGCGAGGCTTGGCTGAATGTGAAGGGGCATTCTCGCTTTTCGGAAAATCAGACCGGATCGGATGGCCGGCCACCCGGATCGCGCCGCAATATCCTCCGCGTGAGCGGCGGTCCCGCGGCAGCTCCGGCCACATCAGTCCCGCAACGCCCGCCGCAGCACCTTGCCCACCCCGGTCTTCGGCAGTTCGTCCTTGAACTCGACCGCGCTCGGCCGCTTGTAGCCGGTGAGATTGTCCTTGCAGAAGGCCTTGACCTGGTCGGCGGTGATCTGCGGATCGCTCGCCACCACGAACAGCTTGACCGCCTCGCCCGAATTCTCGTCCGGGATGGCGATCGCGGCGGCCTCGACGATCCCCGGCATTCGGGTGACCACTTCCTCGATCTCATTGGGGTAGACGTTGAAGCCGGAGACATTGATCATGTCCTTCTTGCGGTCGACGATCTTGAAATTGCCGCGCTCGTCCATGACGCCGATGTCGCCGGTGCGGAAGAAGCCGTCCTTCGTCATCACCTTCGCGGTCTCGTCCGGTCGGTTCCAGTAACCGACCATGACCTGCGGCCCGCGGATGGCGATCTCGCCCCGCTCGCCCATCGGCAATTCCTCGCCGTCGTCATCAATGATCCGCAACTCGGTCGATGGGATCGGCATGCCGATCGTGCCGCTGTAGTCTGTGGCGTCCGTCGGGTTGCAACAGGCCGACGGCGCGGTCTCGGAGAGGCCGTAACCCTCGCAGATGGAGCAACCGGTCCGCTTCTTCCACAGCTCCGCCGTCGCCGCCTGGACGGCCATGCCGCCGCCGAGCGACAGTTTGAGGTGCGACCAGTCGACGGCCCCGGCGTCCTTGTGCCGGGCCAGCGCGCCGAACAGCGTGTTGACCGCCGGAAACGAGTGGAACTTGTATTTTTTCAGTTCCTTCAGCGTCGCCGCGATGTCGCGTGGGTTCAAGATCAGGATGTTGCAACCGCCGGTGCGCATCGACAGCATCATGTTCACGGTAAAGCCGAAGATGTGGTAGAGCGGCAGCGCGCAAACCGTGAGCTGCTGCTCCCCCGCCGGTATGTGCTTCATGGCCGGCATGTTCCACAGTTCCGACTGCAGAACATTGGCGATAATGTTGCCATGGGTCAGTGTCGCGCCTTTCGACACGCCGGTGGTTCCGCCCGTATATTGCAGGACAGCAACGTCGGAACGGTCCGACGCGACCGGCGTGAATTGCCTGTCGCGGCCCTTGGCCATCGCCGCCTTGAAGGGAACCGCGTCCGGCAGATCGAATCCCGGCACCAGCTTCTTCACCTTGCGAAGCACGAAATTGACGATGAAGCCTTTGACCGTCGGCAGCATGTCGCCGATGGTCGCCACGACCACATGCTCGACCGGCGTCTCGGCGCGGCAGGTCTCCAGCGTCTTCGCCATATTCTCGAGAATGACGATCGCCCGGGCGCCGGAATCCTTCAGCTGATGCGACAGTTCGCGGGGCGTATAGAGCGGATTGGTGTTGACCACGACCATCCCGGCCCGCAGCACCCCGGCGACCGCGACCGGATATTGCAAGACGTTCGGCATCATCAGCGCCACGCGATCGCCTTGCTCCAGGCCGAGCGACTGCAGATAGGCGGCAAAAATCCGCGACTGCTCGTCCAGTTCGCGAAAGCTCATCGTCGTTCCCATGAAATGGAACGCCGGAAGATCGCCATGTTTGGCGAAGGCCTCGTCGAGCAACTCGGCCAGTGAGCGGTAGGGAAAATCCGGAAGCTCGGCCGGCACGTCGGCGGGATAGTGCTGAAGCCAGGGTTTCTGCATTGTCGATACCTCCCGTTATCTAAGGGTATCGATAGCGCAGACGCGAGAGAAACGGAATTCGTTTCCCTTTACGTAAACGGGAAATATTGCGGATGTCCCGGACTCGATCCGGTGATGGGAAATCCTTTTCTCAAACGGCCAGCGATACCAGCGTTGCGAGGAGCAGGTTGGCGCCCTTCTCGATGTCGGGCCAGGCGGTCGATTCGTCCGGGGCGTGGCTGACACCCCCTTTGCTCGGAACGAAGATCAAAGCCGAAGGGCACAGCGCCTGCATGGTCTGGGCATCGTGGCCGGCGCCGGACGGCATCGCGCGGACGGCAATTCCCTGTTTCGCGGCTTTCCCAGCCAAGAGGCTCGCCAGTTCCCGATCGAGCACGACCGGCGGCAGCCAGGTTTGGTCCTCGACGGCGGCTGTCAGGTGATGCCGGGCGGCCGCGGCGGCGATCTCGCTGCGCAGTCGGTCCGCCAATCGCCGCATGACCGCTTCCGAAATGTCCCGAATGATGACGGAGAACTCCGCGGTACCCGGAATCGTGTGCGGGGCATTGGGCGTGAGATCGACCTTGCCGATGGTGATTCGCGATTGCTCGCCGCCGATTTCGGCGATAACCGCCGGGATCGCGCCGGCCACCTCCGCCAGCCCGGCGAAGGCGTCGGCGCGCATGCCCATCGGTGTCGTGCCGGAATGATTGGCTGTGCCGCCCAGCCGCACGAAAAGATGGCAGACGCCCGTGATGGAATCGGCAATGCCGATCGGGATACCCGCCGCCTCCAGCACCGGGCCCTGTTCGATATGCAGTTCCAGGAAGGCCCGCACCGAATTCGGCGCGCGCGCCGCGTTCAAGATCTCGTAAGGGTCGAGGCCGTGGGCCCGCATCGCCGCGACCAAGGTGACGCCGTCGGCGTCGCGTGCCTGGTCGATCCATTCCCGTGTCACCTGGCCGGCGATCGCCTGGGAACCGAGCATGCCGCCGAAGCGGCCTTCCTCCTCCGCCGTTGCGACAACTTCGATAGCGGTCGTCGGGCTCAGCCCGGCATCCCGCATCGCCCGCACGCATTCCAGAGCGACGCATGCGCCGAGCGAGCCGTCGAAGCCGCCGCCTTCCGGCACCGTGTCGAGATGCGATCCGGTGATGATCGCGGGGCCGTCGGTGGGGCCGAACCGCCCGAAGACATTCGCCGCGCCGTCCCGGCGGACCGCGAGGC
Organism: Aurantimonas sp. C2-5-R2; assembly: GCF_036549495.1. Taxonomy (NCBI): domain Bacteria; kingdom Pseudomonadati; phylum Pseudomonadota; class Alphaproteobacteria; order Hyphomicrobiales; family Aurantimonadaceae; genus Aurantimonas; species Aurantimonas sp. C2-5-R2. The sequence goes on along the minus strand of NZ_JAZHLJ010000001.1, from coordinate 202,367 downwards.
CGTCTGCGATCATCTTATCGGCGAACCAGTCGCGGACCGCCATGTCGGCCTCGCTGAAACCGATCCGGTTGAAGCCGCCGGTCCGCGGGTTCCGGCCGAAGCCGTTCACGCCGGCCAGAAGCGCTTGCAGACGGGAGAGATCGATGTGAGCCGTCGCCGAAGGCATCCGAATTCCGCCCCTCAATCAAAGTGTTGTCGCGATTTCAGGCAGGATTGCCCGAGACGTCATATAATTGATTATGAATTACACGTTGCCTTCATGCAATTTATCATGATTAATTATGGAAGATAGACAGGCAGGGGAGCGCGTTATGAAAAAATGGCTGACCGCGGCGATCGCCACGGCATTGATGACACTGGCTCCGGCGGCGGTCGCCCAGACGCCGCCCAATGTTCTGGTGGTCGGTCAGATCGCCGAGCCGAAATCGCTCGATCCGCAGGCGGTGACGGCGGTCAACGATTTCCGCATCCTGGTGAATCTCTATGACGGGTTGGTCCGCTACAAGGACGGCACGCTGGAGGTCGAGCCGTCGCTGGCCGAGAGCTGGACGATCTCCGAGGACGGCAAGACCTACACCTTCAAGCTGCGGGAGGGCGTCAAATTCCACGACGGCACGCCGTTCAACGCCGAAGCGGTCAAGTTCAACTTCGACCGGATGCTGAAGGAAGATCATCCCTTTGCCGACACCGGACCGTTTCCGCTCGCTTTCTTCTTCTCCGCCGTTGAGGAGGTGACGGCTGTCGATCCGACGACGGTCGCGTTCAAGCTCGACGCGCCTTACGCGCCGTTCCTGTCCAATCTCGCCTATCCGACCGGCCTGATCGTCTCGCCTGCGGCCGTTGAAAAACACGGCAAGGATTTCGGCCGCAATCCCTCCGGCACCGGTGCCTACAAATTCGCCGAATGGGAGCCGAACGCGAAAATGGTGGCGACCCGGAACGAAGACTATTGGGACGGTGCGCCGGAGCTCGAGGCGGTCATCTTCCGGCCAATCACCGACGCCAACACCCGCATCGCCGAGATGCTGTCGGGCGGGCTCGACATCATGGTGGAAGTGCCGCCGGACAGTCTCCAGCAGTTCAAATCCTCCGGCGACTTCACGGTTCGCGAGCAGGCCGGGCCGCATCTCTGGTTCCTGATCCTCAACACCAAGGAAGCGCCGTTCTCGTCCAAGGCGGCGCGCCAGGCGGCGAACTACGCGATCAACAAGACCGCGCTGGTCGACAACATCCTGCAGGGCACCGCCGATGTCGCGGCTGGCCCGACGCCGCCGGCCTTCGCATGGGCCTATGACGAGACGCTGGAGCCCTATCCCTACGACCCGGAAAAGGCCAAGGAACTCCTCAAGGAAGCCGGATATGACGGTGAGGAGGTCACCTTCTATGTGACCGAGGGCGGCTCCGGGATGCTCGATCCGGTCGCCATGGGCACGGCGATCCAGGCCGACCTTCAGGCCGTCGGCATGAATGTTTCGATCGAGACCTATGAGTGGAACACCTTCCTCGGCAACGTCAATCCGGGCCTGGAAGGTAAGGCGGACATGGCCGAAATGGCCTGGATGACCAATGATCCAGACACCCTGCCGTTCCTTGCCCTGCGTACCGAGGCCTTCCCCGACAAGGGCGGATTCAACTCCGGTTACTACTCCAACCCCAAGGTGGACGAACTCCTGGAAAAGGCCCGTCAGGTGACGGACCAAAGCGAGCGTGCCACGCTCTACAAGGAGATGCAGAAGATCGTCCATGAGGATGCGCCCTGGGTGTTCGTCGCCAACTGGAAGCAGAACGCGGTGACTGCCGCCGCCGTCGAGGATTTCAAGCTGCAGCCGTCCTTCTTCCTGATGCTGCAGGACGTAAAGAAGCCCTAAGCGTCGCTCCATCGCGCCGGTGGCCTCGTGCCGCCGGCGCTCGTTCTAGCATCCGACCGGGACGCGCGCCGTGGCCGCCTACATCGCCAAACGCCTGCTCGCGGCGATCCCGGTTCTGTTCGGGCTGACGATCATCGTCTTCCTGATCATGGCGATGATCCCCGGCGACCCCGCGACGGCGATCCTCGGCTCCTACGCGACGCCGGAAAACGTCGCGCGGCTCAACCGGGATCTCGGTCTCGACAAGAGCTTGCCTCAGCAATATTTCATCTGGCTCGGCAATCTGTTCCAGGGCGATCTCGGCCGCTCCTACACCTTGAACCGGCCCGTGCTCGATGAGGTGCTGGAGCGCTTCTCGGCGACCTTGATCCTCGCGGGCACATCGCTGATCCTGTGCTCGATCTTCGGTCTTCTCGCCGGCATCGCGTCGGCCGTCCGGCAATATGGCTGGACCGACAAGATCGTCACCCTCCTGGTGCTGATCGGCATATCGACGCCGTCCTTCTGGCTCGGCCTGCTTCTGATCCTCGGCTTCGCGGTCAATCTGCGGCTGTTTCCGGTTAGCGGCATGTATGCGATCTACGGCGGCGGCGATCTCCTCGACCTCCTGCATCATCTGGCCCTGCCGGCTTTGACCCTCTCCGTCGTCGCGACCGGCGTGATCGCGCGGCTGACGCGCACCGCCATGCTGGAGGTGCTGCGGCAGGACTATATCCGGACCGCCCGCGCCAAGGGCCTGACCGAGCGCCGGGTGATCTTCCGCCACGCCTTCAAATCGGCGTTGGTCAGCGTGATTCCCGTGATCGGAATCCAGGCCGGCTTCGTCATCGGCGGCGCGGTCTATATCGAGACCGTGTTCCAGTGGCCCGGAATTGGCTCGATGCTGGTCAAGGCGATCTCGACCCGCGATCTCCTGCTCGTGCAGGGCGGCGTCCTGGTCGTCGCGGCCGCCTATGTCTTGTTCAACCTCATCGCCGACGTCGTGCAGACCCTGCTCGATCCGAGGCTGCGCTGATGACGGGCGCGACCTTGGCCTCTCCCAAACCCAAGGCCCGACGCGGCCGGCCGGGCAGCGCCGCGCTGCTGTTCGCCAACACGCTGGCCACCGGTGGCCTCGTCGTTCTCGTCCTGATCGCGCTGATCGCCCTGGCGGCGCCGATCCTGCCACTGGCCGATCCCGATGTCACCGCGCCGGTCGACCGCTTGATGCCAGTGTTCAGCGCCGGACACCCGCTCGGCACCGACCATCTCGGCCGCGATATCCTGTCGCGGCTGATCTGGGGCACGCGGGTCAGCCTCGCGGTCGGCTTGTCGGCCACCTTCATAGCCGCGTTCTTCGGCTCGCTGCTGGGTCTCGTCGCGGGCTACGCGGGCGGTCGCACCGACAGTTTCGTCATGCGCGGCATCGATATGGTGATGGCATTTCCCTACATTCTCCTGGCGCTGGCCATCGTCGCGGTGTTGGGGCCGGGGCTGATCAACGCGCTCTACGCCATCGCGCTGGTCAATATTCCGTTCTTCGCCCGCAACATCCGCGGCCTCACGCTGGGGTTGTCGCGCCGCGAGTTCGTCGATGCCGCGCGCCTGTCGGGCAAGACCCCGGCGCAGATCCTGTTTCTGGAAATCCTGCCCAACGTGCTGCCGGTGATCGTGATCACCATGTCGACCACGGTCGGCTGGATGATTCTGGAGACGGCGGGCCTGTCGTTCCTCGGACTCGGCGCGCAGCCGCCGCAGGCCGACCTTGGCTCGATGCTGGGGGAGGGGCGCAAGATCCTCTTCACCTCGCCCCATGTCTCGGTCATTCCGGGCTTGATGATCTTCGCTCTGGTGATGAGCATCAATTTGTTCGGCGACGGCATCCGCGACGTCCTCGACCCGCGGCTGCGATCCGGCGCCCTGACCCGCCCGGTCGCCCGCACCGCGATCATGCGCGATGGGCCCGCCGAAGCGCCCGTGCCAGCGGCGGGCGCGGTGCTCGACGTGCAGGGGTTACGCACCGAATTTCATGTCGGCGGGTCCGTCTACAAGGCTGTCGGCGGCATCGATCTGGTCCTGATGAAGGGCGAATGTCTCGGCCTTGTCGGCGAATCCGGCTCGGGCAAATCCGTCACCGCCATGTCGATCATGGGGCTGGTGCCGACGCCGCCGGGCCGTATCGTCGGCGGGGCGGCCTTTCTCGGCGAGGAAGATCTGTTCGCCGTTTCCAATGAGCGGATACGCCAGCTGCGCGGCGCCGCCGTCGCCTATGTCTTCCAGGATCCGCTGTCGACGCTGCATCCGCTGTTCACCGTCGGCGATCAGCTGACCGAGGCGATCCGCGCGCATCAGAGGATGACCGGTTCGCAAGCGAAAAAGCGGGCCATCGACCTCCTCGATCTGGTGCGGATTCCGAACCCGCGCGAGCGGCTGAACGTGTTCCCGCATGAACTGTCCGGTGGCATGCGCCAGCGCGTCTGCATCGCCATGGCGCTCGCCAACGACGCCAGGGTGCTGATCGCCGACGAGCCGACCACCGCGCTCGACGTGACCGTGCAGTCGCAGATCCTGGCACTGATGAACCGGCTGCGCCGGGAGCGCGACATGGCGATCCTGTTCATCACCCATGATTTCGGCGTCGTTTCGGCGATTTGCGACCGGGTCGCGGTGATGTATGCCGGCCGGATCGTGGAAACCGGCCCGACGGAGGCCATTCTGTCGGCCCCGGCCCATCCCTATACGGCAAAGCTGATCCAGTGCGTGCCGGTACTCGGCGAACCGGAGCGCCGTCTCGACGCCATCGCGGGCCGCCCGCCGCTGGTCGACGCCCTGCCGGACGGTTGCGCCTTCGCGCCGCGCTGCCCACGGGCGCGGGCGGACTGCCGAAGCGGCGACATTGCGATGAGCGACGCAGGCGAGGGGCGGGCGGTGCGCTGCCTGTATCCTCTGGCAGCGGGGGAAGCCGATGTCTGACCGGACACTTCTTGCGATCGCGGACGTCGCCAAGATCTTCGGCGGCGGGCAAACCCTGTTCGGCGGGCGAAAGCCGGCGGTTCATGCGGTGCAGAGCCTGTCGCTCGACGTGAAGAAGGGCGAGACCCTCGGGATCGTCGGTGAATCGGGCTGCGGCAAGTCGACCCTGGCGCGGCTGATGGTCGGGCTCGACCTGCCAACCGCCGGGCGTATCACGCTGGACGGCCGCGACCTCGTCGCGGAGGCCAAGCGCGACCGCCGGGCGCTGGCGCGTCAGGTCCAGTACGTGTTCCAGGACCCGGTCGCCTCGCTCAATCCCCGCAAGACCATCCGAACCATTATCGAGGCGCCGCTGATTCACCTCGTCGGGCTGAAGGGCGACGCCCGCGCGGCGCGGCTGGACGAGTTGATGGCCGCCGTCAATCTCGCGCCGGAATTCCTCGAGCGCTATCCGCACGAGTTTTCCGGTGGCCAGGCTCAGCGCATCGGTATCGCCCGGGCGCTCGCCGCCGGGCCGGAGCTGATCGTCCTCGACGAACCGGTTTCCGCGCTCGACGTCTCGATCCAGGCGCAGGTGCTCAACCTTCTGGACGATCTGAAGGACCGCTTCGGCCTCACCTATGTGTTCATCAGCCATGATCTGTCGGTGGTCGAGAGCGTCAGCGACCGCGTCGCGGTGATGTATTTCGGCCGGATCGCCGAGCTCGGCCTGGCGCGAAGCGTCTTCGCGGCGCCGCGCCATCCCTATACCGATCTGTTGATGCGCTCCGCCCCGGCGCCCGGCCGCCATGATTTGATTCCGGAAGACGCCAACACCGAACTGCCTGATCCATACAACCCACCACCGGGCTGCGCGTTTTACGCCCGCTGTCCGAACGCGACGGATGTGTGCCGATCCCGGCCTCCTGCCCTCGATACGATCCCCGGCGGTGGCGCGGACCACCTTGTGGCCTGTTACCATCCCAATGGGGGCTGATCCCATGCACGAAAAAGCTCCCATGGTCCCGGCTCCGCGCGTCTCGGACAAGGGTCCCAGACGCCGCAAACGGCCGGATATCATCGCCGACCAGCTTCGTGAGCTGATCGTCGCGCATGGCCTGCGGCCGGGCGATCCGGTCGCGCCGGAGTGGTTCCAGCCTCAAAATCTGAAAGCCTCGCGCGGCACCCTGCGGGAGGCGTTGCAGATCCTCGAATTTCAGGGGCTGATCACCAGCAAGACCGGGCCGGGCGGCGGCATATTCGTATCGGCCGTCAGTCCGGATCAGGCGATCCGCTTGCTGGACAATCTGTTCCTGTTCGAGCAGCCCTCGATCGCGAATATCTACGCGCTGCGCAAATGGGTCGAGCCGGAACTCGCCGCGAGCGTCGCCGGAAAATTGTCGCCGGAAGGCTTGGAGGCCCTGCAATCCACCATTCGGCTCTATGAGGACGAACCGACGACTGCGGAGGAGGAATACGCCCAGCGTCTCGCCGAGCTCGATTTCCACGAAGAGCTGACGCGCCATTCCGACAACCCGTTGCTGGCCTTCATCGGCAGATTCTTGTTGAGCCTGTTGCGGGAGATGACGGTCTGCCGAGCGATCTACAAGGAGCCCAATCCCGGCCTGCGCGAGACCGGCCTGCATTACCAGGTGCGCCTTTTGCGGGCACTCAAGGCGGGCGATCCGGAACTGGGCCGCATGATCATGCGCGGCCATATGATCGAAGCGGAAACATACATGCTGGAACGCGCCGCGGTTCGGGTGCGCTCGCGCCGGCAAGGGGGGTAACGCCCGCTTCCGTCGGAGCATGCGGGCAAGGCAGCGTTAACGATTCTGCGCTAAAAATTGCGCCTTCGGCCTGGGGGTAAAACTTAGAGTCCGTTTCGAAACTCACTGCGGCGGGTTCAAAGGCCCCTCGGATGGTCGCTCCGCAATGACATGATACCCGATTTCCGCGGGTTTGGGCGTCCCGGGTGAACCATGGAGGCTGGTCTTGGCAGGGTTTCGAAACGGCCTCTTAGTGAGTATCAAGAAAATTCTGCTCGACGAGCTTCCCGGTGTCGTCGACGCGATCGCTGCCAGCGTCGCGGTGATCGGTCTCGATGGTGGAAAACCGGATCGGGTCCTCGCCTGCAACTGCCACTTTCGCCGCATGCTGGGTATCGCCGCGACTGACGGGCTCGGGGCTCGGCTCCGGAATTTCTTGCCGGGCTATGCACGGCGGGACATCGAGGCGCAAATCGAGGAATGCGTTCGGACCGTCACCCCGGTCGAGATCGTGCAGGCCTTCGATCTGGAAGGTCGGACGTTCTGGTGGCGCATTGCGGCGCAACCGATCCTGAATGGTGCCCGCGAGCCAGGCGGGGTCTTGCTCACCTGCCTGGATATCACCGAGAAGATCCGCTTGGAAAACGAGCTGAAGACGGCTAATTCCCGCTTCGGCGCTGTCATCCAGTCGGCCTATGACGGTATCGTCACCGTGGATCGGCAGCAGCGCATTCATTTGTTCAACGCCGCGGCCGAGGAGATGTTCGGCTACAGCGCCGAGGAGATCGAGGGCAAACCGCTCAACACCCTCATCCCCGAAAAATATCATGACCGTCACGGTCAGCATTTGGAGAATTTCGCTACATCGCCGATTTCCTCGCGGCAAATGTTCGAGCGTGGAGGGCGGATTTCCGGCCTGGCCAAGGATGGCACGGAATTTCCCGTCGAGATCTCGATCGCGAAGATCACGGTTGACGGAGCCACCGAGTTCACCGCCCTCATCCGCGACATCTCCGAGCGCGCCAAGCTGATCGACGAGCTAAAACGCCAGGCGCTGATCGATCTGTTGACGGGACTGCCGAACCGGCGGTCTTTCAATGAGCAGGCTGTCCACCAAATCGCACTTGCACGCCGTCACGAACGGCCGCTCTCCATCCTGATGATCGATCTCGATCGCTTCAAGCGGATCAACGACACCAGGGGGCACCCGGCGGGCGACATGGTGCTCAAGGCCATGGCGTCCGCCGGCAAATGCATCCTGCGCCAATCCGACATCTTCGGGCGGCTCGGCGGCGAGGAGTTCGCCGTGCTCCTGCCCGAGACCGATGAGGAGCGGGCCATCGTTATTGCCGAACGATTGCGCCAAGCGGTTGCAAAAGCCCGATTCGAGCACGATTGGGGAGAGCAGGGGCCGATCCCGTTTACCATCAGCATCGGCGTCGCTCCTTGTCTCAAAGACGATGCTGCGATCGAATACGCGCTCAAACGGGCCGACCGGGCGCTCTATGACGCCAAGCAGGATGGTCGCAATCGTGTCAAGGTCTGGTCAAGGATGCCCGACGCCGAAGCGTCGGGCGAACTGCCGGACGGTGAGGTGCGGAAGGCCGGTTGACCTGCGCGGATCACGCCCGGTTCAAAGCACGAGCGTGATCGCCTCTCAGGCGTAGCGGCTTTCGCGCTTAGTCTTGTCGACCGCCATGGCGCCAGCGCCGGAGCCGGCGAGCACCAGGAAACCGCCAGCGAGCGCGATGTTCTTCATCAGGACGTTCGGCTCGGCGAGATGGGCGACGAGGGCGGTCGCGACGCAGAAAGCCGCCAGTGCGATCGCGACGACGCGGGTCTGGAAGCCGGCGAAAATCGCCAGGCCGCCGAACAGCTCGAATGCGCCGGTCAGATAGGCCATCGCGAGCGGGGCCGGAAAGCCAAGGCTGCCGAGATAGCCGGCAAAGTCTTCCGCACCGGTCAGCTTGCCGAAGCCGGAGACGATGAAAATGATCGACAGGAGGACCCGGCCGACGAGAATAAGAGTGGGGTTCATGCGAAAGACTCCGTCTGGCGGGAGAGGCCTGTGCCTCTCTCCATGTTCCGATGTCCCCAGGTAAACCAAGAGGGCGCCGAATACAGCCGGCCTGCAGCCGACGAAACGTCAACCAAAAGCGATACAATCAAAAACGAAGGGTGACGATCGGTCTGAGTTGCTCTTCCGCCGCCTCAGCCGGGGTGGATCATGGCGGCCGGATCAACGATGCGGTCGTAATCCGCCTCGGAGACGAGGCCACTGGCCACCGCTTCCTGGCGCAGGGTCGTGCCGTTCTGGTGCGCCGTCTTGGCGATCTTCGCGGCGTTGTCGTAGCCGATGGTCGGCGCCAGCGCCGTCACCAGCATCAGCGACTGTTCCATCAGACTCCTGATCCGGTCCTCATTGGCCTCGATCCCGTCCACGCAATGTTCGGCGAAGCTCTCCATCGAATCTGCCAGCAGCCGAATCGAGGAGAGAACCGCGTTGGCGATCACCGGCTTGAAGACGTTGAGCTCGAAATGGCCCTGACTGGCCGCGACGGTGACGGTGGTGTCATGGCCGAAGACTTCGCAGGCGACCATGGTGATCGCTTCGGCCTGGGTCGGATTGACCTTGCCGGGCATGATCGAGGAACCGGGCTCGTTGGCCGGCAAATTCAGCTCGCCCAGACCGGAGCGTGGTCCGGAGCCGAGGAAGCGGATGTCGTTGGCGATCTTCATCAGATCGGCCGCCAGCGAATTGAGCGCCCCGTGGAAGAAGGTCAGCGCCCCGTGCGAAGCCAGCGCCTCGAACTTGTTCGTTGCGGTGCGGAACGGCTCGCCGGTGAGCGTGGCGATCTCGGCGGCGATCGCGGTGTCGAAGCCTTCCGGCGCGTTGAGGCCCGTGCCGACAGCGGTGCCGCCCTGCGCTAGCGCATAAACGCCGTCGAGGGCATCGCCGATCCGCTTCTTGGAGAGTTCCAGCGCGGCGGCGTACCCGGAGAATTCCTGGCCGAGCGTCACCGGTGTCGCGTCCTGGGTATGGGTGCGGCCGATCTTGATGATCGACGCATATTCCTTGGCCTTGGCGTCGAGCGAGGCGTGCAGCCGGTCAAGCGCGGGGAAGAGGCGCTCCGTCGTCTCGACGACCGCCGCGACATGCATGGCGGTCGGAAATACGTCGTTGGACGATTGGCTCATATTGACGTGGTCGTTGGGATGGACCGGCTTTTTCGAGCCCATCGTGCCGCCGAGCGCTTCGATCGCCCGGTTCGAGATCACCTCGTTGACGTTCATGTTGGTCTGGGTGCCGGACCCGGTTTGCCAGACCACCAGCGGAAAGTGGTCGTCGAGCTTGCCGGCGATGATCTCGTCGGCGGCTTTTTCGATCGCGTCGGCGACCCCGCCGTCGAGGCGGCCCATCGCGGTGTTCACTCGCGCGGCGGCCTTCTTGACCGTGGCCAGCGCAACGATCAACGGCATCGGCTGGCGGTCGCCGCCGATCTTGAAATTGTTGCGCGAGCGTTCGGTCTGGGCGCCCCAATAGCGGTCGGCCTCGACCTCGATCGCGCCGATGGAATCGGTTTCGGTCCGGGTGCTCATCTTATGCCCTCGCTGCTCTGCCATGTCGTTGCGGCCTGCTTAGCTGGCGCGCGTGCGGATCGAAAGAGGCGTGGGCGGCGTAAAATCGGTTTAGATGAAGCCAAGGTGCGACGGGCGGCAGTGCCAAAAAGAAAACGGGCGGATCGCAAGACCCGCCCGTCCGAGGCTTTAGCCTTACGCGGCCGGACAATGGGCGCCGGTGGCGACCCAAGCCTCGTAGAGCTGGCCGAACTGTTCCTGCGTGCCCGGCGCCGGCTTCCTGCCCTTGCCCGGATTCCAGCCCCAGCCGACGAGATCGTCGCTCGCCATGTGTTCGACGAGCTCGGCAAGGGTCTTGCCGCCATTGCGGTTTTCGTCCTTGATCTGCGCGCAGATCTCGCCGAGCGACTTGCCCTCCCACGCCATTTCGACCGGGGCGAGATGCCAGTTGGGGTTGCCGGGGATCGACTGGATGTCCTCGGTCTGGGCGACGACCTGGGCGTTTTCCGGCCCATGGCAGGTGTTGCAGGTCATGCCGGGCGCGCCGAAGTTGGCCTCGCCCCGCACCACCGGCGGTTCGTGGATCGCCATGTCGTCACCTTGCAAAGGCGAGTCGCCGCGCGGATGGCAATTCACGCAACGGGGATCCTGGAGCACCTTGCCGGTCTCCTCGAAGATGGCGATCGAGCGCTCCTTCTCATCGGCGATGGAATCGAAGTCGGCGACCGACTTCAGCGACCCGGTGTCTGTATCGGCTACCGCGGCCGGCGAGGCGGGCGCCTCGGACGCGCTGTCCTGGGCCAGGCCGGGTCCCGAACCCAGGATAAGGCTGGCGGTCAGAGCCATAGCGGCCCAACGGCCGGCCAGAATTTTTGATGCTGTCACTTTGAATATCCCGTTGTTCACGATGTCAGCGCCTTCACCAATGGCAATTGCCGCACCGGCTGGCCGGTCAAGCGACGCCAGGCATTGGCGACGGCCGGTCCGACCGGCGGCGTGCCCGGTTCGCCGACGCCGGTCGGCGCCTCGCTGGATTCGATGATTGCGACCTCGACCTCGGGCATCTCGTTGATGCGCAGCGACCGGTAGTCGTGGAAGTTGGACTGGACGATCTCGCCGCCCTCGCCGAGGGTGATCTGGTCGAAGAGGACCGCCCCGAGGCCATAGCCAATGCCGCCTTCCATCTGCGCGCGGATGATGTTGGGGTTGACGGCGACACCGCAATCGACGGCGCACCAGACCTTATGCACCCGTGGCTCGCCCCTCTCGCCGATCGAGACTTCGGCGATCTCGGCGACGTAGGTATTGAAGGATTTATGCACGGCGACGCCACGCTGGCGTCCGTCGGCGACGGGCGATCCCCAATCGGCAATCTCGGCCGCCTTGCGCAGGACATTGGCGCGACGAGGATCGTTCTGAAGCAGGGCGAGGCGACCCTCGACCGGGTCCTTCCCGGCCTTCTCCAGCAGTTCGTCGATGAACGTCTCGACGGCAAAGCCGGTGTGACTGTGACCCACCGAGCGCCACCACAGCACCGGTACCGGAAGCTCGACATTGTAGGCCCGCACCCGCAGATTGGAAATCCCGTAGGGCATATCCGCGGCCCCCTCGACGGTGCTCTCGTCGAGGTCGGTCTTCTTCATGACCGACTGGCCGACGATCTGCTGGTCCCAGGCGACGATGTTGCCGTCCCGATCAATGGCGCCTTCCAGCGAATGCACGTAGATCGGCCGGTAGAAGCCGCCGCGAATGTCATCCTCGCGGGTCCACATGTGTTTGATCGGCCGCGTCATGCCAGAGGCTTTGAACGCTTCCGTCGCTTCGCGCATATAGGGAGACCCGAACTGCGCGCGCCGGCCGAAGCTGCCGCCGGCAAGCTGGGTGTTGACCCGCACCTTGGCCGGATCGACGCCGCACACATCGGCGATCGCCGCCTTGTCCTGGCCGGGAAACTGCGAGCCGTTATAACAGTCGATCGAGCCGTCCGCGGCCCGGATCAGCACCGCGTCAAGTGGCTCCATCGGTGCGTGGGCGAGGAAGGGGAAGGTGATTTCCGAACGCAAGGTGGTGATGCCGTCGGCGGACAAGGCGCTTTCGGTATCGCCATTGTTGGTCGCTTCGAGCCCGTCGCCCGAGAGAAGCTTGCGATAGTCAGCGTAGATCGCCTCGCTGGAGCGCGTCTCCGCCGCGCTGAGGTCCCAGTCGATCGTGAGCGCCGCCCGCCCTTTAAGCGCGGCAAAGGTGTTTTCGGCGAACACCGCGACGCCTTGCGTGATCTGCCTGACGTCGACGACGCCGGGAACCTTGCGGGCCTCGGTGTCGTCAAAACTCTTTACCGTTGCGCCGAAATGCGCGGGGTGAGCGACCATGGCGATCAGCATATCGTCGGCCAGCACGTCGAGCGTGAACACTGCCTGACCATTGGTCTTTTCCGGCGTGTCGAGTTTTGGCCGGTCGGTGCCGATCAGCACGAAATCCTTCGGGTCTTTCAGAACGGGATCGGCCGGCGCGTCCATGGTGGCGGCTTTTTCAGCGAGTTCGCCGAAGCCGGACTCCTTGCCCGACGCCTCGTGCCGGATGCGACCCTTGGCGACGGTGATCTCGCCGGCCGAAACGCTCCACTCCTCGGCGGCCGCGGCGACCAGCATCGCCCGTGCGGTGGCGCCGGCCTTGCGCATCTGCTCGTAGGAATTGGCGATCGCGGTCGAGCCACCGGTTCCCTGAATGCCGAAGGCCAGATTGGCGTAGAGTTCGTCATTCGCAGGGGCGGCCGCGACCCGCATCTGGCCCCAATCGGCGTCGAGTTCCTCGGCCACCAGTGTGGTCAGGCCCGTATAGGGACCCTGGCCGAACTCGATATGCTTCGACAGCACAGTGACGACGCCGTCCGGCGCGATGCGCACGAACGCATTGAGATCCTGGACCGGTCCCGCCGCGCCGGCCGGCGCGCCTTGCAGCAAGGAAGCCGCGGCTCTGCCGCGCATGGCGAGGCTGACGCCAATCACGAGGCCGGCGCCAGCGAGGAAGCCGCGCCGTGTCGTTTGGATGCTCTGGATATTCATGGGTCAGCCCTCCAGCTTCGCGGCGGCGTCATGGATCGCCTGGCGGATGCGGACATAGGTGGCGCAACGGCAAATGTTGCCGGCCATCGCGTTGTCTATGTCCTCGTCGCTCGGCTTGGGATTGAACTGCAGTAGTGAGACAGCCGACATGATCTGGCCGGACTGGCAATAGCCGCATTGGGGCACGTCGATCGCCGTCCAGGCGGCTTGGACCGCTTCGGCCTCGCGACCCTCGGCCCCTTCGATGGTGGTAACGCTGGAGCCGTCAACCGTCGAGATCGGGGTAATGCAGGAGCGGCGGGTCATGCCGTCGAGATGGACGGTGCAGGCGCCGCATTGGGCGATGCCGCAGCCATATTTCGTGCCGGTCAGTTTTTCCGCGTCGCGGATCACCCAGAGCAGCGGTGTGTCGGGATCACCGTCGAACGTCTTCTCTTCGCCGTTAAGCGTGAAATTGATCAAGCAAGCCTCCTTGCGGTTGGCTGAAAGGGAGCGGCCGGAAATTTCCCGCGGCCGAAAATTAGCATTTTCTAAAACTTAGCCGCGGCCTTGCGCGAGACAAGTGCAGCTACGTGGCCGAAAAGCGGAACTCTGTGTTCACCTCTGGTCTCTGGGCGGATCCACTGACGGCAACCACGGGCGTGGTGGGCAGGTCGATCCCCGCCGACGTTGGCGAAGGGGCGAAACAAAAGGGCCGCTCCAGCGTCGGAGCAGCCCTCGATGTCAGTCCGGTGCGACCAATGGTCACTTCACTTGGTCGCGCACCGCATCCTTGACCTTGCCGTAGTTCTTCTGGGTCTTGCCCTCGACCTGGTCAATCTGACCTTCGGCTTCCAGCCGCTCGTTGCCGACGGCTTTGCCGGCCGCTTCCTTGAGCTTGCCGCCGATTTCCTTGGCGCCGCCCTTGATCTCGTTCTTGTCGACCATCGATCCATTCCTTTGAGAAATAGTCCGGCGAACTTGCCAGGCTTCGGAAAAACAAACGCTTTTCCTCGGCGCGCGTTCCGAAGATGGATCGATAAATCGTTGGCCACGACCTGGAATCGAAAAAGGGGCCCGGCGATGCCGAGCCCCTTCTATATTGTCGCAATGCGCGATGATGACCTTCCGCGAAGCCTGACGGCTTCTTAGAAGTCCATGCCGCCCATGCCGCCCATGCCGCCGGGCATTCCGCCGCCCATGCCGCCGCCCGAATCCTTCTTCGGAGCCTCCGAGATCATCGCCTCGGTGGTGACCAGCAGGCCGGCGACCGAAGCCGCGTCCTGGAGCGCCGAGCGCACGACCTTGACCGGATCGACGATGCCCATCTGGATCATGTCGCCATATTCGCCGGTCTGGGCGTTGTAGCCGAAGGTCACCGACGAATTGTCGAGGATCTTGCCGACGATGATGGAGCCTTCGGCGCCAGCATTGGTGACGATCTGGCGAAGCGGAGCCTGGAGCGCGCGGCGCACGATGGTGATGCCGGCTTCCTGGTCCTGGTTCTCACCCTTGATCGTCAGGGCGTTGGAGGCGCGCAACAGAGCGACGCCACCACCGGCGACGATGCCCTCTTCGACGGCCGCGCGGGTGGCGTTGAGCGCGTCGTCGACGCGGTCCTTCTTTTCCTTGACCTCGACCTCGGTCGCACCGCCGACGCGGATGACCGCGACGCCGCCCGCCAGCTTGGCGAGACGCTCCTGCAGCTTCTCCTTGTCGTAGTCCGAGGTGGTCTCCTCGATCTGGCCCTTGATCTGGCCGACACGGGCCTGGATCTGCTCCTTCTCACCGGCACCATCGACGATGGTGGTGTTTTCCTTGGTGATAGAGACCTTCTTGGCGCGGCCGAGCATGTCGAGCGTGACATTCTCGAGCTTGATGCCGAGGTCCTCGGAGATGACCTGACCGCCGGTGAGGACGGCGATGTCCTCGAGCATCGCCTTGCGGCGATCGCCGAAGCCCGGCGCCTTGACGGCGGCGATCTTCAGGCCGCCACGCAGCTTGTTGACGACGAGCGTGGCCAGAGCCTCGCCCTCGACGTCCTCGGCGATGATGATCAGCGGCTTGGACGACTGCACGACGGACTCGAGCACCGGCAGCAGCGCCTGGAGGTTGGAGAGCTTCTTCTCGTGCAGGAGGATGTAGGCGTCCTCGAGCTCGGCGACCATCTTCTCCGGGTTGGTCACGAAGTAGGGCGACAGATAGCCGCGATCGAACTGCATGCCCTCGACGACTTCGAGCTCGGTCTCGGCGGTCTTGGCTTCCTCGACCGTGATGACGCCCTCGTTGCCGACCTTCTGCATGGCGGCGGCGATCATCTCGCCGATTTCCTTCTCGCCATTGGCCGAGATGGTGCCGACCTGGGCGACTTCGTCCGAGGTCTCGATCTTGCGGGCAGAGGCCTGCAGGGCTTCGACGACCTTGATGACGGCCATGTCGATGCCGCGCTTGACGTCCATCGGATTCATGCCGGCGGCAACCGACTTGCCACCCTCGCGAACGATCGCCTGGGCGAGAACGGTCGCGGTCGTGGTGCCGTCGCCGGCCTTGTCATTGGTCTTCGAGGCCACTTCGCGCACCATCTGGGCGCCCATGTTCTCGAACTTGTCCTCAAGCTCGATCTCCTTGGCGACGGTAACGCCGTCCTTGGTGATGCGCGGCGCGCCGAAGGATTTGTCGATGACGACGTTACGGCCCTTGGGGCCGAGGGTCACCTTCACCGCGTCGGCGAGGATGTCGACGCCGCGCAGCATGCGTTCACGTGCGTCGCGGCCGAATTTTACTTCTTTAGCTGCCATGGTCTTAATTCTCCCGGGCGCGCCATCGAAGGCCGCGCCGTTTGAAGTTTCTTGGAATGTCGTTGTGGAACGTCGGCTCAGGAGCCGTCGCTCGTCTTCAGCCGACGATACCCATGATGTCGGATTCCTTCATGATCAGAAGGTCTTCGCCGTTCAGCTTGACCTCGGTGCCCGACCATTTGCCGAAGAGGATGCGGTCGCCGGACTTGACGTCGAGCGGTACGACCTTGCCGGACTCGTCACGCGCGCCGGAGCCGACGGCGATGATCTCGCCTTCCTGGGGCTTTTCCTTCGCCGTGTCCGGAATGATGATCCCGCCAGCGGTCTTGGCTTCGGATTCCACCCGGCGTACGACGACGCGATCGTGCAGGGGACGGAAATTCACAGCTGCCATGTTCGTTGAACCCTTCGTTGAACGAATACGGCCGGACCCAGAACGGGACCCGGCTCGAAGAATTTGGCACTCACCAATGGAGAGTGCTAACGACGAGGCAGATAGGGTGGCGCGCGGCGCGATGTCAAGATGTCGCGGACGGCTGACGACAGGATTTTTATATGCCGAGACGGTCATGCTCGGCTCGTTCGTCGGGACGCAGGTCCGGTCGATCAGCGCCTTGACCGGTCGGCGCCCCGCCTCTAACGCCTCGGGCGATCAGTTGAAAGACAACGGGCCGTCGATGGACATCACCACTCCCGGTAATTCCGGCATCAGTCGCAAGATAAAGGCTCTGGCCGAAATTTCCAACGGCTACGACGCGCTGTTCTGCGACGTATGGGGCGTCGTCCACAATGGCGAGCGCAAGCACCCGGCCGCCGAAGCCGCCTTGACAGCGGCGCGCGGGGCCGGCGCCAAAGTGGTTCTTTTGACCAATTCGCCGCGTCCATCGGCGAGCGTCATCGACCAGCTCGACGCGCTGGAGTTTTCGCGCGATGCCTATGATGCGGTCGTCACCTCCGGCGACGCAACCCGCGCGCTGATCGCGGAGACCGGCGGGCCGGTCTTCCATCTCGGCCCGGCACGGGACATCGAGCTGTTCGACGGGCTCTGCGTCGACCGGGTCGATGAGGCGGACGCGGCGGTGATTGTGGCGACCGGCCTCTACGACGACGAGGCGGAGACGCCCGCCGACTATGGCGATCTGCTGTCTCGCCTCAACGCCCTTGGCCTGCCGATGATCTGCGCCAACCCTGACCTCGTCGTGCATCGTGGCGACCGGCTGATCTACTGTGCCGGCGCGCTGGCGCGTGACTATGCCGCCCTCGGGGCGACGGTCCATCTCGCCGGCAAGCCGCATCGGCCGATCTACGACGTCGCGACCCGGGTGGCCGGCATGTCGGATCGCGCGCGCATTCTCGCCATCGGCGACGGCCTGATGACCGACATCAAGGGCGCCAACGATTTCGGCATCGATGTGCTGCTGATCACCGACGGCGTCCATGGCGACGAGTTCGGCGGACCGGACCCCGACCCCGAGGCGGTCGCGCGGGTCTTGGGCGAACGCGGTCTCGACGCCCGCACTTTCATGGCGTCGCTGGCATGACGAATGGCGCCGCGCTGCGGCTTGGCGGCATCGCGGACATTCCCGAGAGCCTCGCCGGCTGCGTCGTCGCGGTCGGCAATTTCGACGGCGTCCATCGCGGCCACCAGGCGGTGCTCGCGGTCGCGCGCGAATTGGCCGAGGCCGAGGGTCGGCCGCTCGTCTGCCTCACCTTCGAGCCGCATCCGCGCACGGTCTTCCGTCCCGACATGCCAGTTGCGCGACTGACCCCGGCGCCGATGAAAGCGCGGCTGCTCGGAGCGCTTGGGTTCGACGCCGTGGTCGAGCAGCCCTTCGACCGGGCATTTGCCGCGCTGGAGCCTGAGGCCTTCGTCGAAACCGTTCTCGTTGATTGCCTGAAGTCCCATCACGTCGTTGCCGGCTTCGACTTTCACTATGGCGCCAAGCGCGGCGGCACGCCGCAGACGCTTGCCGAGTCGGGCCCGCGCCACGGCTTCGGCGTGACGCTGGTGCCGGCTTTCGCCGACGAGGGCGGAGAAACAGTCTCGTCGAGCCGTATCCGTGCGCTTCTCGAAGCCGGCGACGTCGCGGCGGCGGCCGGCCAGTTCAGTTATCGCTGGACCATCCGCGGCGAGATCGTCCACGGCCAGAAGCTCGGCCGCAGCCTCGGCTATCCGACCGCTAATCTGGTGCTTGAGCCCGACGAGATGCTGAAGCACGGCATTTATGCCGTGCGCCTGCGCCGCGCCGACGGCACGCTGCATGACGGCGCCGCCAGCTTCGGCCGCCGCCCGACCTTCGACAATGGCGCGACATTGTTCGAGACGTTTCTGTTCGACTTTTCCGGCGATCTCTATGGCGAAACCGTCGACGTCTCGATCTTTGCCTTTTTGCGCGGCGAGGCCCGCTTCGAGAGCGCCGAAGCCCTTGTCGCCCAGATGGACCGCGATGCCGAAGAGGCGAAGGCGGTGCTCGCCGGCGTGGCGCCGCTCTCGCCGCTGGATAACGCGATCGCGTTTTAGCCGGCCTGCGTTGGTCTCGGCGCCGGCGCTGCGGCCATGATCGGCGAGCGGCCGGCCGGCGGAGCGAGCCATCCCGGCGCGCTTGCGTTTGCCGCCATTCGGACCCTCGTCATCGTCGGGAAGGCGCCCGCTGAGCATGATCACCATGCCGATCTGAACGCTCGAAAAGGTCAGGCCGAGGAAATAGATGACCAGCCCGATCGCCAGCGGGCCGGAATCCGATCGGGCGATCATCGTCCCGAAACCGCCGATATCGGCAAGCGCCAGCACGGCGACGAAGAACGCGGCGGCACAAAAGCCGATCAGCGCGTTGCGGGCGAGAAAGCGAAAGAGATGGGGCATCGCGACCTCCTTACGGGGCATCGAGCAAGCGTGCCGACCCCGATGTTCGAAATTATATCATTCGGCCCGCCAGGCCAACGTGGCGCTTGCCTCCTTGAGGCAGGCCACCGCGCCCGCCTTTCCTTCGCTGGCCGGACTTGCTAAAGGCTCGAGCCATGCTCAGTCCGCGCGCGCATTCCGTTTTCATACGAATTAGCCGCCCGGCCTTCTGACCGGCTCGGCCGGGGAGGGGCCGGGTTTGCCGGCCGCCGCGCCACCACCGCTTTTTTCCTTTGTGCCGTGCTTTGATCGCGGCGGACGACATGGCTGACATCATGAGCGACACCAAGACGACAGATTCCGACGGCGCCGTCGATTATTCCAAGACGCTGTTCCTGCCTGAGACCGATTTTCCGATGCGCGCCGGCCTGCCCAAGGCCGAGCCGGAATGGATCGCCAAATGGGACGCGATGGATCTCTACGGCACCTTGCGCAAGGCGTCCGAGGGCCGGCCGAAATACGTCCTGCATGACGGGCCGCCCTACGCCAACGGCAACCTGCATATCGGCCACGCGCTCAACAAGATCCTCAAGGACGTCATCACCCGCTCGTTCCAGATGCGCGGTTACGACGCCAATTACGTCCCCGGCTGGGACTGTCACGGCCTGCCGATCGAGTGGAAGATCGAGGAGCAGTATCGGGCAAAGGGCAAGAACAAGGACGAGGTGCCGGTCAACGAGTTCCGCAAGGAATGCCGCGACTTCGCCGCCCATTGGGTGGGGGTGCAGACTGAGGAGTTCCGCCGCCTCGGCGTCGAGGGCGACTTCAAGGACCCGTATCTGACCATGGCCTATGGGGCCGAGTCGGTGATCGCCGGCGAGTTGTTGAAATTCGCCATGTCGGGCCAGCTTTATCGCGGCTCCAAGCCGATCATGTGGTCGGTGGTGGAAAAGACCGCGCTGGCAGAAGCGGAGGTCGAATACCACGACCACGAAAGCGATACGGTGTGGGTGAAGTTTCCGGTCCGGGATGGCGCTACGCGATTCCTGGCACATGACACCGAGCCCTCAATGTCTGTTCCGGATGACTATCATCTTGGAAAAGCCTCCGTCGTTATCTGGACCACGACGCCCTGGACGATCCCGGGCAACCGTGCTGTCGCCTTCTCACCTCGCATTGCCTACGGCCTCTACGAGGTCACCGCGCCGGATGACGCCGAGAACCCGCGCTGGGCAGCGCACGGCGACCGGCTCGTGTTGGCCGACGCGCTGGCGGCCGACGTCTTTGCCAAGGCGCGTGTTCCGGACGGTGGCTACCGGCGTGTCGAGGGCGTACCAGCAACCGCTCTCGCAGGCTTGCTCGTTGACCACCCGCTCAAATGCCTTGGCGGAGGATATGAGTTCTCGGTCCCCCTCCTTGCCGGCGATCACGTCACCGACGAGGCAGGCACTGGTTTCGTCCACACGGCGCCCGGCCACGGCCGCGAGGATTTCGACGCCTGGATGGACGCCCGCCGCGATCTCGAAGCGCGCGGTATCGACACGGCGATCCCGTTCACCGTCGACGACGACGGCTTCTACACCAAGGACGTGCCGGGCTTCGGGCCGGACGCGGAAGGCGGTCCCGCGCGCGTCATCGACGACAAGGGCAAGAAGGGCGACGCCAACAAGCGCGTCATCGCCGCGCTGATCGAGCGGAACAATCTGCTCGCGCGGGGTCGCCTGAAGCACCAGTACCCGCATTCCTGGCGTTCCAAGAAGCCGGTGATCTTCAGGAACACCCCGCAATGGTTCGTCCATATGGACAAGGACCTCGGCGGGTATGGGATGAACGCCGGCGCCCACCTCCCCACCGGTGGGGAGGGTGACACCCTCCGCTCCCGCGCACTCGCCGCCATCGACACCACCCGCTTCGTGCCGACATCGGGCCAGAACCGGCTGCGCGGCATGATCGCGGATCGACCGGACTGGGTGCTGTCCCGCCAGCGCGCCTGGGGCGTGCCGATCTGCGTCTTCGCCGACGAGAATGGCGAGATCCTCAAGGACGATGCGGTGAACGCTCGCATCCTGGAAGCCTTCGCGGAAGAGGGCGCTGATGCCTGGTTCGCCGACGGTGCCAAGGAGCGCTTCCTCGGCAACGAACACGATTCGCAGAAGTGGACGATGGTCCGCGATATCCTCGACGTATGGTTCGATTCCGGCTCGACCCATGCCTTCTGCCTCGAAAAGCGGCCCGACCTCAAATGGCCGGCCGACCTTTATCTCGAAGGCTCCGACCAGCATCGCGGCTGGTTTCACTCCTCGCTGCTGGAATCCTGCGCCACGCGCGGCCGGGCGCCCTATGACGCGGTGCTGACCCATGGCTTCGTCATGGACGAGGAGGGGCGCAAGATGTCGAAGTCCCTCGGCAACGTCGTGACCCCCCAGGACGTCATCAAGCAGTCCGGCGCCGACATCCTGCGGCTGTGGGTGGTCAGTTCCGACTATTCGGAGGATCTGCGGCTCGGCAAGACGATCCTGCAGACCAACATCGACAGCTACCGCAAGCTGCGCAACACCATGCGCTGGATGCTCGGGACACTTGCCCACGACACCGGTGAAACGGTGCCGCTGGCCGAGATGCCGGAGCTGGAGCGGCTGATGCTGCACCGGCTCGCCGAGCTCGATGAGGTGGTCCGCAAGGGCTACGACGGCTTCGATTTCAAGCGGATCAGCCGCGCGCTGCTCGATTTCGTCGTGGTCGAGCTGTCGGCCTTCTACTTCGATATCCGCAAGGATTCGCTCTATTGCGATCCGCCCTCGGCGGTCCGCCGCAAGGCGGCGCTGCAGGTCGTGCGGACGCTGTTCGACCATCTGGTCACCTGGCTCGCGCCGATGCTGCCCTTCACCATGGAGGAGGCGTGGCTGTCGCGTTATCCGGAGGCGCGGTCGGTGCATCTGGAATCCTTCCGCGATGTCGATCCGGCCTGGCGCGAGGATGCGCTCGCCGCCCGCTGGCAAAAGCTGCGCCGCATCCGGCGGGTCGTCATGGGCGCACTGGAGGAACAGCGACGCGCAAAGACCATCGGATCGTCGCTGGAGGCCGCGCCTGTCGTCCATCTCGACGACGCCGATCTGCGCGCACTGGCCGCGTCCGTCGATTTCGCCGAGATCGCCATCACCAGCGGCCTCGAAATCTCCGGCGAGCCGGCGCCGGCCGAGGCTTTCCGCCTGGCCGACACACCCGGCATCGCCGTCATCTTCCGCAAGGCCCAGGGGATAAAATGCGCCCGGTCGTGGAAGATCACCGACGATGTCGGATCGGATTCCGATTTCCCCGACGTTTCGGCGCGCGACGCGGCGGCCTTGCGGGAATTGGGCCTGACCACCGCGCGCGTCCTCCATGAGGCTGAGGGTTCTCGGTAGGCGCGTGAATTGCGCCAATGGACGGCTCTCCCATCGAAGATGGTGGGGTAAAACCGCCAACCGCGCTTGCGCGGTGATGGAGAGCGGCTTAAAAATGCGCCCGGAATTCGCCTGAATTTCGTGGCATGCGCGGGCCGCGTCCGGCGACTGCCGGCCGCCGGCCCTCCGCTGACATGAGGGCGGCAAATTCGGCTAGGGGGCCGTATCGTATGACGAAGACAGTTCGATTCGCGTTTCACGCGATGACCATCGGCGCGGTCGCGCTGGCCCTCTCCGGCTGTCTCGGACCGACCTACGGCACCGGCAAGTCGCAGGGCGAGACGCTGTTCGACGATCTCAACAACGTGGTTTCCCTTGGGGGTAGCAGCGATGCCGCCCAGATCGCCTACGCCCCGCGACCGGAATTGGTGAAGCCTGAGAACACCAGCATTTTGCCGCCACCGCAGGCAACCCGCAACACCACTGGCGATCCCAACTGGCCGGAATCGCCGGAGCAGCGCGCGGCGCGTCTGCAGGCGGCCGCCTATCAGGGCGATGGCCCGGTGCCGGCCGATGTTGCGACGGCGCGCAAGGAAGGCGTGACCCAAGCCTATCTCGATCGCGCGGGCGGTAGCGGTTACAAATTCGACAACGGCAGGCCCGACACCACGCTTTCGCCTGGAGAACTTCGCAGCCGCGGCGAACTCATTCGTCAGCGCCAGCGCGACAGTCAGCAGGGCAGCGCGACCCAGCGCAAATATCTGAGCGAGCCGCCGATCGCCTATCGCAAGCCGGCGGCCACGGCGCCGGTCGGCGATCCGGGCGAGGACGAGAGCGTCAAGGAGCGGAGAATGCGCGGCAGCGACGGAAGTATCGGTTCGAAAATCCGCAACCTGCTGCCGTTCTGATCACCGGGGCGGGACACCCAGGCCGCAATTGGCTTTTCAGTTGCGCGACGTGCCGGTCTCAGCGTCTGGCGCGGAAGAACTCGCGCAGGATCGTCGCGCTCGCGCTTTCCGCGATGCCCGCATAGACCTCCGGCGCGTGATGGCAGGTGGGCTGGCTGAAGAAACGCGGACCGGCCTCGATGGCGCCGCCCTTTGGGTCGCTGGCGCCGAAATAGAGCCGCCGGATTCGCGCGAAGGAGATCGCCGCGGCGCACATGGCGCAGGGCTCCAGCGTTACATAGAGATCGCAGTCCGGCAGCCGTTCCGAGCCGAGCGCCGTTGCGCCAGCGCGGATAGCGAGGATTTCGGCATGAGCGGTCGGATCGTGGCGTTGGCGCGTTTCGTTGCCGGCCCGGGCGAGGATTTCGCCGTTTCGCACCAACACGGCGCCGACCGGCGTCTCGCCGCGTTCGGCCGCGTCGCGGGCTTCTTCGAGCGCGACATCCATGAAATTCTGACTGGCCACCGTCGGGTTCCTCTCGCTCCAGGGGTGACGACCTGTTAGAGCGATCCTCGGCCGGTGCGCGGATCGACTTGAAGCTCGTCGCGCCCTTCGCCGCGCCGCAGACCGGTCTTTCCAGCCGATCCGGCATGCCGGACAAAGGCACATATTATTCGATCTGAGGGGTTCCCGAGGCCAGGGTCCGCCGCAGCAAAGGCAATGGCATGAGCGATACGACGAACGGCGACGACAGGAAAGGCCGCGGCCGCAAACCGGGTGATGGCGGCGGTGCGCGTGGCGGCAAGAGTGGCGGCGGCGGCGAAAAGCGCCCCTTCCGGCCGCGCGCCGAAGCCCGGACTGGCGATCGGCCGGACGCCGGCAAGCCACGCGGTGACCGTCCCTCGTCGGACAAGCCGCGGCCCGGCCGCGCCGGTGGCGCTGGCGCCGACGGCGAGCGCAAGCCGTTCACGCCGCGCAGCCGCGGAATGGCCTCCCATGGCGGGCCACGAAGCGAGAGCGGCGACGGCGCGGCGTCGAAGCCGCGCAGCTACGGACAGCTCGCTCATGATTCCGGGAAAGCCGAGCGCAAGCCAAGGCCTGCGGACAAAGAAAGACGGCCACCACGGACGGATCGTCCTGCGAGCGCCGACGCGGAAGCGACGATGCCGGGCAAGATGCGGATCGCCCGGCGGCTGGCGCGGGCGGGCATCGCCTCGCGCCGCGACGCCGAGGGCATGATCGCCGACGGCCGGGTGCGGGTGAACGGCAAGGTGCTCGACACGCCGGCGCTGGACGTAACCGCCGCCGACAGGATCGAGATCGACGGCGCACCGCTACCGGCGATCGAGCGCACGCGCTTGTGGCTGTTCCACAAGCCGGCCGGGACGGTCACGACGAACCGCGATCCGGAAGGGCGTCCGACCGTTTTTGAACGACTTCCGAAGGATATGCCGCGCGTCCTCACTGTCGGCCGGCTCGATATCACCACCGAGGGCCTCCTGCTCCTGACCAATGACGGTGGTCTGGCACGCATCCTCGAACTACCCGCGACCGGGTGGCTGCGCCGCTACCGCGTCCGTGCCCATGGCGCGATCAATCAGGCGCGCCTCGACGAGCTGCGTCAGGGCATTGCCATCGACGGCGTCTTCTATGGCGCGATCGAGGCCAGTCTCGATCGCGAGCAGGGCTCCAACGTCTGGCTGACGCTGGGCCTGCGCGAAGGCAAGAACCGCGAGGTCAAACGCGTCCTCGCGCATCTCGGCCTGGACGTGAACCGCTTGATCCGGCTGTCCTTCGGCCCCTTCCAGCTCGGCGATCTCCCCGAAGGCTCGGTGCAGGAAATCAAGGGACGGACGCTGCGCGACCAGCTCGGCGATCGCCTGATCGAGGAGGCCGGCGCCGACTTCGACGCGCCTGTCGCCAAGCCCTTCTCCAACAAGCCGGTCGAGGCCGAACAGCCGAACGAGGATCTGCGGCCCATCAAGCGCGGCGACTGGATTTCCGCCAGCGAGACGGCGCCGAACAAGAAGCGCGCCCGCGAGGCCAAGCGCGAGGATGCCCTCGGCCGTCTGGACACGCGCGCACCGCGTCCGCAGCGCGGCGAACGGCCGGACAGGCCGGAGCGTGGCGGCGCCGGCAAGCGCTTCGACGGTCCGAAGAAGCCCTATGGCGATCGCGGCGCGGCGTCTGCTGATGGCGACAAGCCGGCGGCCAAGAAGCCGTTCGGGGAAGGCAAGCGTTCGGCCAATGTCTGGATGGCGCCGGGCGCGCGGCCACAGGGCACGAAAAAGGGGTTGGCGGCTCAGGACCGTCCGCAGCGCCGGGGACCGGGAGGCGGGGGCAGGCCGCCCGCCGGCGCCGGCTCGACCGGGCGGGAGGGCGGCGATAGACCGCGCGGCCCGCGACCGCCGCGCAAGGGCTGAGCCGCGATGCGCATCGTCGGGGGTGAATTTCGTGGCCGCCGCCTGGCGACACCGAAGACCGACGCGATCCGCCCGACCACGGATCGCAACCGCGAGACCCTGTTCAACGTGCTGGCTCACAGGGGCGGCTTCACCCTTGATGGGTGCCGGGTGCTCGATCTGTTCGCGGGGACCGGCGCGCTAGGGCTGGAGGCTCTCTCGCGTGGCGCTCGCTTTTGTCTCTTCATCGAGGAGGGTGTCGAGGGCCGGGGGCTCGTGCGCGAGAATGTCGAGGCCTTCGGGCTGCAGGGGCGATCGAAGATCTTTCGGCGCGATGCGACCCGGCTCGGCGGCGTCAGCACGATGGAGCCGTTCTCCTGTCTCTTTGCCGATCCGCCCTACGGCAAGCGGCTCGGCGAGGCGGCGCTGGTCTCCGCCCGCGATGGCGGCTGGCTGAAGCCGGGCGCGCTCGTAGTGGTCGAGGAGGCGGTCTCCGCCCCATTCGAGACCCCGGACGGCTTCACGCTCGAAGAAGAGCGGGCCATGGGCGAGACGATTTTGCGCTTTCTGGTGGCCGCGTCCGACTCCGCGTCCCTGAACCCGGCGACCTAACTAAACCGTAATTGGTCACGATTCCTGCGATCCGCCATAGTCCGGGCGTCCCTGACCAGATGCACTGAACGAGGATCAGACCGAACGATGAAGCTTTTCTCGCGCCAGATCGGCCTATCGGCTCTCGCCGTCGCCTTCGCTTTGCCACTCGCGGCCCGTGCCGAAACGGTGGCCGCACCGAAGGCCGAGGCCGCGACGCAGCAGGCCACGGCCAAGGAAAAGGCCGCGGAACTCTCGACCTTCATGCTCGACAACGGGCTCCAGGTCGTGGTCCTGCCCGACCATCGCGCCCCGGTCGTGACCCAGATGCTCTACTACAAGGTCGGCGCGGCGGACGAGGCGCCCGGCGAAAGCGGCATCGCCCACTTCTTCGAGCATTTGATGTTCAAGGGCACCAAGACCAACTCGGAAGGGACTTTCTCGCGGGCCGTCGCCGAGATCGGCGGTCAGGAGAACGCCTTCACCACCTCGGACTACACCGGCTACTATCAGCAGGTGCCGGCCGACGCGCTGGAAATGGTTATGACCTTCGAGGCGGACCGCATGGAGAACCTTGTGCTCTCCAAGGAAACGGTGGCACCCGAGCGCGACGTCATTTTGGAAGAGCGCCGGTCGCGCGTCGACAATGATCCCGGCTCGCAGCTCGCCGAGGCCGTTCAGGCGGCACTGTTCCAGAACAGCCCCTATGGCGATCCGGTGATCGGTTGGCGCTCGGAGATCGAGGCGCTGTCGCGGGATGGCGCCGTCGCCTTCTACGACAAATATTATACCCCCAACAACGCGATCCTCCTGATCGCCGGCGACGTGACCGAAGCGGAAGTTCGCCGGCTTGCCGAGGCGACCTATGGCAAGGTTGCGCGCCGCGCGGAACCTGGCGAGCGCGTCCGGCCGGTGGAGCCGGAGCCGCTGGCCGCGCGGACGGTGACGCTGACCGACGCGCGCGTCACCCAGCCGTCGATGCAACGGGCCTATCTCGTGCCTTCCGATACGACCGCCGATCCGGGCGAGGCCGAAGCGCTTGATGTCCTGGCTGACGTTCTTGGCGGTGGCACCACGAGCCGGCTGTATCGCGGCCTTGTCGTCGACAAGGCGATCGCCGCCGGCGCCGGTGCCCACTACGCCGGAACCGCGCTGGAGGAGGGACAGTTCGTCGTCTACGGGATGCCGCGGGGCGAGGCGAGCCTGGAGGAGATCGAGGCGGCGATCGATGCCGAGATCGCCCGCATCGTCGAAAAGGGCATCACCGCGGAGGAACTGGAGCGCGCCAAGAACCGCGTCCGCAAGGATGTCATCTATTTGCGCGACAGTCAGACCTCGATGGCGCGCCGTTATGCCGCGGCGCTTTCGACGGGCCGCACCATCGCGGATGTCGAGGGTTGGCCCGAGCGGATCGAGGCGGTCACCGTCGAAGACGTGGCGGCCGCGGCTCGGAAATATCTCCAGCCGAAGCGCTCCGTGACCGGCTATCTGCTGCCGGAGCCGTCCGCCGAAACCCGCTCCTGATTTTTCGCATCGCGGAAGGAAGAAACCGTTGAAGCCATTCGCCAATCCGTTTGCCGGCGCAGTCGCCGCCCTGACCCTGTCCCTCGGTCTTTCCTTTGCTTCGCTCGGCCCGGTCGGCGCGGTGGAAATCCAGGAGGTGACGAGCCCAGGCGGGATCAAGGCCCTCCTCGTCGAGGACTACACGAACCCGCTGATTGCCATGAAATTCGCTTTCAAGGGCGCCGGCTCGACCCAGGATGCAGACGGCAAGGAAGGCACCGCCAATTTGATGTCGGGTTTGCTCGACGAGGGTGCCGGCGAGATCGACAGCCGCGCGTTTCAGGCGCGTCTCGACGATCTCGGTGTCTCGCTGAGCTACGACGCCAGCCTCGACAATTTCACCGGCAATTTCCGCACCATCGTGGAGTTCGAGGACGATGCCTTCGATCTCTTGAAGCTGTCGGTCAACGATCCGCGTTTCGACGAGGAGCCGGTGGCGCGCATCCGTGGTCAGATCAAGGCCGGCATCCTCGCCGACCAGAACGACCCCGGCGAACTTGCCGGCAAGGCATTCCGCGAGACCGTCTTCGCCGGCCATCCCTATTCGCGTCCGACTGAGGGCACCCTGGAAAGCCTCGACAAGGTGACGGCCGAGGATTTGAAGGCTTTGCGCGGCAAGACCTTCGCCAAGGACAATTTGTATGTCGGCGTCGTCGGCGCGATCAGCCCGGAAAAGCTGGGTGAAAGGCTCGACGCGGTTTTCGGCGCCTTGCCGGAGACGGCCGATCTGAAGCCGGTTGCCCAGATCGAACCGGTGACCGGCAAGACCGTCGCCGTCGAGCTTGACGTGCCGCAAACGGCGATCCAGTTCGCGCTTCCCGGCGTCATGCGGAACGACGAGGAATTCTTCGCCGCCTATCTGATGAATCATATCCTCGGCGGCGGCTCGTTCACCTCGCGGCTCTATACCGAGATTCGCGAAAAGCGTGGTCTTGCCTATGGCGCCGGCTCGTGGCTGGCGAGCTACGATCATGCCGCCGTGCTCGGCGCGAGCACCGCGACCCGCTCCGACAAGGCGGCCGAAAGCATCGAGATCATCCGCGACGAACTGAAGCGCATGGCGAAGGACGGTCCGAGCGAGGAGGAACTCGCCAAGGCCAAAGCCTATGTCAAAGGCTCCTACGCCATCCGCAATCTCGACTCCTCCCTGGCGATTGCCTCGACACTCGTGGGGATTCAGCTCGACGACCTCGGCAACGACTATATCGATCGTCGCAAGGCGATTATCGATGCCGTGACGATGGAGGAGGTGAAGCAGATCGCGCGCAAGCTGCTCTCGGACGAACCCACCGTCATCACCGTCGGCCCAGGCGGAGCCTGACGGCGTGAGCGATTTCGCGCTGGCGCTTGGCGGCGGCGGTGCCCGTGGCATCGCCCATATCCACGTGATCGAGGCGCTCGATGAGCTCGGCGTGCGGCCGAAGCGCATCGTCGGTTCCTCGATCGGCGCGATCATGGGCGCGGGCTACGCCGCCGGCATGAGCGGTGCCGAGCTGCGCGCCTTCGCGCTCGACAGCTTTGCCCGCAAGCGGCTCGTGCTGTCCCGGCTCTGGCAAACGCGGCCCACGCCCTTCCAGGACTTCATGAGCGACGGGGCCCTGCGCTTCGGCCCCTTCGATGCCGAGCGCGTGCTGTCGGTCTTCCTGCCCGCCGATCTGCCGACGACCTTCGAGGGCCTCGAAATACCGCTCGGGGTGATGGCGACGGACTTCTACGCCCGCACCGAGTGCGAGATCGACAGCGGCGACCTGCCCAGCGCCTTGGCGGCCTCGGCGGCCATCCCCGCCGTGTTCCGCCCGATTCGCCGGGACGGCAAGGTGCTGTTCGACGGCGGTATCTTCAATCCGCTGCCTTTCGACCGGCTGCGGGGCAAGGCCGACCTTGTCGTCGCGGTCGACGTCAACGGCGGTCCGGTGGGCAGTGGCGACACCATGCCGACGCAGATGGAGGCGATGTTCGGCGCCTCGCAACTGATGATGCAGTCGATCACCGACTCCAAACTGCGGATGTGTCCACCCGACCTGCTGCTGCGCCCATCGGTGTCGGGTTATCGGGTGCTCGATTTCCTGCGCACGCGGCAGATCCTCGAGGAGACGGCCTCATTCAAGGAGGAAACCAAGCGCGCGCTCGGTCGCCTGTTGGGAGACCATAAGAGCACTGCGGCGGCGGCCGAAAGCACCCACGCAGGAAAAGCCTCGGCGCGCTGAGCGGTCGCCCTTCTATTGGGCGGTCTGTTCGAGAAATCGCATCAGCCCGGTCTCGACCCGGGTCAGCCCATCGCGCCTGCGGCCCTTCAGCAGGTCTGGCGGCAGATTTTGCTCCTCGAAGGCCTGCACGATCCGGGGATGGACATACGAGGATCGCGCTACGGTCGGCGTGTTGCGCAGGACGCGAGACCGATTTCATCGCCGCGGCAACGGCGCGCTTGCGTTTGGCCTCGGTATCGGCTGCTGAACCCACGTCCTCGACCAGATAGCGCAGCGCCTCGGCCGAGCCGTGAAACGTCCGAAAATCCTTGGCCGAGATCCGTGCCGCGCCGGCCTCGTGCAGATAGTCGTTCAACAGGTTCGCGGTCAGCTCGCGCTGCTTCTTCTTCTGGCCGGGAAACCGGAACAGACGCTGCCCCTTGCCCTTACGAACTCGCTTCAGCGAGCGCACCAGCGGCTTGTCGGCGATCTCGATGCAGTGTTCCTTGTTGGATTTTCCGACAAAGTTCAGAACCGCGACCTTCTTGACGATGCGGAGGTTTCCCTTGCGCAGCGAGGCCACGCCCCGGCCGCCATCGGCCGCATATTTCTCGTGACCTGGCCGCATGGCGGTGAGGTCGATTAGCCGCGTCGCGATCGCCGATGTCGTCCGCCGGTCGACCTTGCTGCGGCGCATGTCCTTTTCCACCATCCGCCGAAGTCGGGGCAGGGCGCGGCCGAAGCGCAGGAGTCGCTCGGTCTTTACCGCGTTGCACACATTCACCCATTCGTCATGGTAACGATATTGCAGCCGGCCCTTCTCGTCGCGGCCGATCGCCTGGATATGGCCGGTCGCCTCGATACAAATCCGCACTTCGGTCCAGGCCGGCGGGATCACCAGCGCCTCGACCCTTCGCTTGATGTCCTTGTCGGTGATCGGCTCGCCATCCCGGAAACAGATGCGGAACCCCTTACCGTTCAAACGCCGCTCGACGTCGAAGATCTCCGGTGCGACGACGCTAAGGCCAAACCGTTCGGCGTGGAGGGCGAGATGTCGGTTCATCGGGAGACGGCTTGCATCCGGCGTGTTCTTCGGCCCTCGGAAACGCCAGCTTTGCGAAACGGGTTCCCCTGCTTGGAAGGGAGATTGCCGAGTTGCCTATCGGTCTCGAAGCGGCGGATGTGTCTCAGTCAACCGCCTTATGCGGCAAGAACAACCAGTCGTGAATAAAATCAACAAACGGGATAAAGTGCATTAAAAATTTGAAAAGGGAACAATCGAGACACTGCGTGACAAAAGGCCCGCCATTCTGACGGCGAGACCTGCAGGAGTGAAGATTGGGTGCCGTGTCAGGGAATCTTTGGCGGCCATAGGCGCGCTTGCGAGGGCGTGTCCCGGAACGGCGGATCCCCTTTGCGCGATTTAGCGTCGCTTACCGTGGTACGCTACTGAGCGTCACCGCTTAGCCTCAGCTCGCGAAAACCCGGTTCATGTCCGAGAAACCCTTGAATTCGAGGGCATTGCCGGAGGGATCGTAGAGAAACAGCGTCGCCTGTTCGCCTGGCTCGTCCTTGAACCGGATCATCGGGCGCTTGATCCAGTCGACGTCGTCGCGCTCCGTCAGGCGATCGGCGAGTGCCTGCCAATCGGTCATCGTCAGCACGACGCCGAAGTGCGGGATCGGCACGGCGTGGCCATCCACCTGTCCACTGCCGTCGGCTTTTGTCATTCCGGGACGGCTGTGCGCCGAGAGCTGATGGCCGAACAGATCGAAATCGACCCAACTCTCAGAGGATCGGCCGATATTGGCGCCGAGGACATCGCGGTAGAATGCCCGGGTTTCCTCGAGGTCGCGAACGGGAAAGGCAAGGTGGAACGGTGTCGTGCTCATCGGGACTGGACCTTGTCGAAGTTGCGGCGGCGCCCGGCAAAGGGGCGCCCACGGCGGCGTTTGCGTGGAGGGCCTTCGTCGATCGGTGACGTGTCTCCGTTCTCATCAGCCGATTTTTCGATGGCTTGCAAGGAGGGGCGCGGCTTGACCAGCGGTTCGGGGGTGACGACGCGCGTCGTCACCATGTCGTTGCCGGCGTAGAAGCCTTCGGCTTCCTGCAGCTTCAGCCGCGCCTGATCCCGCCGCCTGACGTCCTCGACGATGCGATCGGCGAGTTCCTCCTCGATTCCGAAGGCGTCGAGCGTTGCCGCACCGAAGGCCAGCGCTGATTCGACCGTCTCCCGTATTTCGAAATCCACACCACGGGCGCGGAGCGACAGCGCGTGCGAGCGGTCGTAGGAACGGACATAAAGGCTGACATTGGGGAATTCGGATCGGATCAGGTCGACGACCCGATCCGTGGTTTCGCGCTTGTTGGTGCAGACCGCGACGAGCTTCGCCTTGCGGATGCCGGCCGCCTCCAGAACGTCCTTGCGCAGGCCGGAGCCGAAATAGATCCGGAAACCGAATTTGCTCGCGTTACGGATGCGCTCGGCCGAGGAATCGATGATCGTCACGTCGATGCCGCTGGAAAGCAGGACCTGCGCTGCCATCTGCCCGAAGCGTGAGAAGCCAACCATCAGAACGGCCGAACCGGCGCCTTCGAAATCCTCCTCCAAGGTCTCCTCTTCGGTGTGTTCGATGGAAAACCGTCGCGCCAGCCATGTGGCCAGCGGTGTCAGCGCCATCGACAGGGTAACGATCGCGATCAGCAGCGAGGAGGTCTCGCGCGGGAAGATCAGGCTCGCGGCCGAGGCAGTGAAGAGGACGAAGCCGAATTCGCCGCCCTGAGCAAGGAGTCCCGAAACCCGCACGGCGGTCGCATGGCTTTGGCCGAAGGCGCGGGACAGGAGATAGATGAAGGCCGCCTTGACGATCATCAGGACCGGCGTGAGGACCAGAATCATCAGCCAGTTGTCCGTGATCACCGACAGGTCGAGCGACAGCCCCACGGCGATGAAGAACAGACCGAGCAATAGCCCGCGAAACGGTTCGATATTGGCTTCGAGTTCGTGCCGGTAGGAGGATTCGGCCAGCAGCACGCCGGCGATAAAGGCGCCCATCGCCATGGAGAACCCGGCGGCCTCCATCAACATCGCCGAACCGAGCACCACGAACAGCGCCGCGCCCAGCATGACCTCGCGCGCGCCGGACGTCGCCATGATCCGAAACAGGGGGTTGAGCAGGTATTTCCCGACGACGAGCAGCGCCACGATTGCCCCGATCGACAGAGCGATGCGTTCGATATCGACCTCGGCGCCCTCGGAAAAGGGCGCCAGGAACGGAATCGCCGCGAGCAGCGGAACGACGGCGAGATCCTGGAACAGCAGGATGGAAAAGGCCGACTGGCCATGCCGTGTGTTGGTCTCGCCGGCCTCTTCGAGCAGTTGCAGGCCGAACGCGGTCGAGGACAGCGCGAGACCGAAGCCGATCACGACGCCAGCTTGCCAGTTCATGCCGAACAGGATCGCAATCCCCGTCAGCGCCGCGCCCGTCAGCACGACCTGGGTCAGGCCAAGGCCGAAAATCTGCCGTCGCAGCGCCCACAACCGGCTCGCCTTCAATTCGAGCCCGATGATGAACAGGAGAAAGACGACGCCGAGCTCGCCGATATGAAGGATTTCCTTGCCTTCGCCGATCAGCTGGAACACCGGCCCCATCACAATGCCGGCGAAGAGATAGCCGAGCACCGTGCCGAGGCCGATGCGCATGAACAAGGTGCCGGCGACGATCCCGCCGCCGAGAATCAGCACGACTTGCATGAAGAGGGATGTGGCCTGTTCCACTGTCGGCGGCTCGTCCTGTCTCGCGGATTCGGCGGCCGTAAACGCGCCGCCTCGCATTCGGCGTCTTGATGGGTGTCGCGTCGCACAATAGATGGTTCCTGAACGAAAACCAGCGGGCGACATCATGCACGACGATACGACGCGGCTCTTGGCGACCGCCGAGCGGCTCATCGAGACCGCCCGCAAGGCGGGGGTGGCTGCCTGCGACGTGGCGGTAGTCCGCTCCTTCGGGCGCTCTGTCTCGGTTCGGCTCGGCAAGGTCGAGGAAACCGAAAGCGCCGAGAGCGAGGATATGTCGCTTCGCGTCTTCGTCGGCCGCCGCGTGGCGACCGTCTCGGCGGACATCCACGCCGATGCCCAGCAGCTCGCCGAGCGTGCCGTGGCGATGGCCAAGGTCTCGCCGGAGGACGCCTTCGCGGGGCTTGCCGATCCGCTACGGCTGGCGCACGACGCGCTCGATCTCGACCAGTTTGACGCATCGGATCTCGACAGCCGGACGATGGTCGAGCAGGCGCTCGCCATGGAAGAGGCGGCGCGCGCCGTCGAAGGCGTGACCAATTCGGGGGGCGCCTCGGTGTCGGCCGGCTCGTCGGGGTTGGTCCTTGCCACCTCCTCCGGTTTTGCCGGTCACCGTATGCGCTCGGGATTTTCCCGCTCGGTCAGCGTCATCGCCGGCGAGGGCGTGAAGATGCAGCGCGATTACGATTTCGATTCGCGCATCCACTCCGCCGATCTGACGGCGCCGGAAGCGATCGGCCGGAGCGCCGGCGATCGCGCCGTGCGGCGGCTTGATCCCGGGACCGTTGCCACCGGGCGCTATCCGGTGATCTTCGATCCACGCATCGCCCGCGGTCTCATCGGCAGCATCGTGTCGGCGATCAATGGTTCGGCGATCGCGCGCAAGACCAGTTTCCTCAAGGACCGGATGGGTGAACGAATTCTTCCGGCGACATTCACCATCATGGACGATCCGCTGTTGCCGCGACGACCCGGCTCGCGTTCCTTCGACGGCGAGGGCGTACGCGGCGAGGCAATGGCGCTGGTCGAGAACGGTGTCCTCGTGAACTGGATTCTCGACTCCGCGACAGCCAAGGAACTCGACCGGGAGACCAACGGCCGTGCCAACCGTTCATCGGGCGGCGTCTCGCCGTCCGCGACGAACGTGCTCGTCTCGCCGGGCGCCATGACACCGGCCGAACTCGTCCGCGAGACGGGGCGGGGGCTTTATATCGACGAGCTGATCGGCCACGGCACCAATCTCGTCACCGGAGACTACAGCCGCGGCGCTTCGGGCTTTCTGATCGAGAATGGCGAGATCACCACGCCGGTATCGGAGCTGACCATCGCCGGAAATCTGTGCGATATGCTGGCCTCGCTCGTCGCCGCGGACGATCTCGACGAGCGGTTCTCCATCGTGGCGCCGACGCTTCGCATCGAGTCGATGA
This sequence comes from Aurantimonas sp. C2-5-R2, assembly GCF_036549495.1. Classification (NCBI taxonomy): domain Bacteria; kingdom Pseudomonadati; phylum Pseudomonadota; class Alphaproteobacteria; order Hyphomicrobiales; family Aurantimonadaceae; genus Aurantimonas; species Aurantimonas sp. C2-5-R2. The sequence continues at coordinate 167,303 of NZ_JAZHLJ010000001.1, read as the reverse complement.
TGGTGGCGGGGCGCTGACTTGACCGGCACGCGCGACGATCTCGAACTGGTGAAAACCGCCGCAATGGAGGCTGGCGCGGTCGCCATGCGCTTCTTTCGGCGCGATCCGAGGGTGTGGTGGAAGGAGGGCAATTCACCGGTCAGCGAGGCAGACGTCGCCGTCGATGCCTTCCTGAAGGATGCGCTGGTCGGCGCACGGCCATCCTATGGCTGGGTCTCGGAGGAGATGGAGCAGCCCGAGATTCGGGAAGTGGAGGCCGACCGCTTCTTCGTCGTCGATCCAATCGACGGCACCCGTGCCTATCTGCGCGGCGAGGACACATGGTGCGTCTCGATCGCCATCATCGAGCGAGGCCGCCCGGTGATCGGCGTCATCGCCGCCCCGGCGCTTGGCGAGCTTTTTGAAGTGACGGCCGATTCGTCAACGCGTCTAAACGGAGCCGTCTGCTCCGTGAGTCGCCCTGGCGCCGGCGATCGGCTTCGCCTCGCGGTTCCCGATGCCATGCGCAAGCGGCTTGACGCGGCCGGCGGCGAGCCCATCTTGGCGGAAAAAGCGGTTCCCTCGCTCGCCTATCGTCTGGCTCTCGTGGCCTCGGGTCGGCTCGACGGGACGTTGATCCGTCCCCGTGCCAACGACTGGGATATCGCGGCTGCGGACCTTCTTATAGAGAGGGCCGGCGGGCTTTTGTGCGATCGTGGCGGGGCGCCCGCGCTTTACAGAAGCGAGGGCAGGAGGCATGGCCTTTTGATGGCTGCATCACATGATGCTATGGCGCGTGTCAGACAGCTGACGAGAGCCATTCCCGATTGATCTCGCTCGGCGGACCGAGCAACGAGGATTCGATTTTAATGGAAGAGCAAGAGCCCAAGCAACTGCTGCACCTGGTGTTCGGTGGCGAGTTGAAGGACCTTCAGAGCGTGGATTTCAAGGATCTCGGAAGCCTTGATATCGTCGGAATCTTCCCCGATTACGCGTCGGCCCTCGCGGCTTGGCGGGGCAGGGCGCAGCAGACTGTCGACAATGCGGCCGTGCGCTACTTCATCGTTCACATGCACCGTCTCCTGAATCCGGAAAATGCGTGAACCATCACTTCCACCCTCTCGGTACGCATCACCATGTCGGATGAAACCATGGCCGACGAGACGGCCGGCAACGCGGCACCCTTGAAGCGGTCCTGGCTTCAGGGGTGGCGGAGACGCTGGCGTCGTATCGGGCGCGATGTGCTTCGCAGCCGGGTCGCCACGGTCCTGGCCGGGGCCGCTATCTACCGAGGCCTGTGCTTCGTGCGCGCGACCCAGAAAGAGGCTCCGGGTTCCTCCGATTGGGAGAGGATTCTCGACGAGGAACATCCGGCCATCGTCGGTCTGTGGCATGGACAGCACCTGCTCGCGCCGTTCTTCCGGCCGCCTAAATTGCCCTATGTGGCACTGCTGTCGCGCAGCGCCGACGCGGAAATCAACGCGACCGTCGTCGAGCGGTTCGGCATCGCGACGGTGCGCGGATCCGGTGGCCGCGCCGGGACGGTCGGTGCGCAAAAAGGCGGAGCCCGTGCGCTGATCGCCCTGCGCCGCTTCCTCGCGGGCGGCTTTGGCGTCTGCATGATCGCCGACGTGCCGAAGGGAACGCCGCGAAAGGCCGGTCTCGGCATCGTGACATTGGCCCGCATCACCGGGCGTCCGGTGCTTCCCTCGGCTGCGGTGACCAGCAGCCGCTATGTCGTTTCGAGTTCGTGGGACAAGACCACGGTTCCGCTTCCATTCGGACGTATGGCCGTGGTCGTAGGAAAACCGATCTCCGTTCCCGCCGATGCCGACGATGTCATGATGGAAAGCAAGCGACGCGAGATCACCCAGGCGATCGAAGCTGCGAACGAGGCGGCCGAGCGGCTTGTGCGAGATGCGCCGTGAGCGACGCGCTCGCCCGCACGGCGCTTGCGGCATATCGTCTCGCCGGATCGCTCGCCTATCCGATGCTCGGCCCCTATGTCGGCTACCGCATTTCGCGCGGTAAGGAGGACCCGGCACGGCGGCGCGAGCGTTATGGCTATGCCAGCATCGAGCGGCCGGATAACGGGCCGCTTTTATGGATGCACGCGGCGAGCGTCGGCGAGAGCGCGGCGGTAGCCCCGCTGGTCCGCGAGATAGCAGCCCATGGCATCAATGTCGTCATGACCACCGGCACGATGACTTCGGCGCATTTCGTCCACGACAACCTCGCCGACTGTGCCATCCACCAATATGTGCCGCTCGACATGAAGCCCACCTTGGCGCGGTTTCTGGATCATTGGCGTCCCGACGTGGCCATCGTGGCCGAGAGCGAAATCTGGCCGATGACCATGCTGGAGCTCGGCCGGCGCCGCATTCCGCAGGTCCTGGTCAACGCGCGCCTTTCGGACAGGTCTTTCAAGCGCTGGAAGTCGGCCCCCTGGCTGGCGGAAGCGCTGTTGGAGAATCTTGCGCATGTCGTCGCCCAGTCGGATGTCGACGGCGAGCGCTTTCGTCTCCTCGGAGCCCGGGCGGTCACTGTCGCCGGCAATCTGAAAGCCGATGTCGGCCCGCCCCCGAGCTCCGAATCGGCGCTTGCCGAACTGCAACGGGTCCTCGGGCGCCGACCCCGATGGGCGGCGCTTTCCACCCATCCCGGCGAGGAAGCGCTGGCCGGGGACGTGCATCGCTCGCTCGCGCAGCGCCATCCCGGTCTCCTCACCATCATCGTGCCGCGGCACGTCGATCGCGGCGACGAGATCGAGCAGGCGTTGCTGGAACAGGGCTTCAAGGTGGCGCGGCGCAGTCGAGGCGAGCAGCCGGACGAGACGACGGATATCCTGCTCGGCGACACCATGGGCGAGATGGGATTGTATCTGCGGCTGACGGACATCGCCTTTCTCGGCAAGTCGATCACCGGGCAGGGCGGCCAGAACCCACTCGAGGCGGCTATGCTCGGGACAGCGGTCCTCTCCGGTCGATTTGTCCAGAACTTCCGCGATGCCTATCAGCGCCTCCTGAAGAACGGCGGCGCGCGGATCGTGCGTGATGAGGAGTCTCTGGCGTCCCATGTCGACCAACTGCTTCGCGAGCCCGAGCGGTTGGCCGACATGGCGGCGGCCGCGGCGGCGACCGTCGAGGAAATGCGCGGCGCGCTTCCCCGCACGCTGCAGGCCCTCCATCCCTTCCTGCATCCGCTGAAGCTGTCGATCAGTCTCGCGCGCCGTTGCCGGCCCGCAATGCCGCGATGATGCTGCAGGAAACCCCGCCTTTCTGGTGGCGGGCGCGCTCGTGGCCGACGCGACTTCTCGCACCGGCGGCGATGATCTACGGGCGCGTCGCCCGGCGCAATCTGGAGCGCGGCGAGCGTGCCGACATCGATGTGCCGGTTTTGTGCGTTGGCAATTTCACCGTCGGCGGCGGCGGCAAGACGCCGACCGCGATGGCGCTTGGCCGGGCGGCGAAGGCGGCGGGCCTTCGGCCCGGTTTCGTCTCACGCGGTCATGGCCGATCGGGCCGTGGCGCGGTCGCGGTCGACCCGGAGCACCACTCGGCGGGCGAGGTCGGTGATGAGCCGCTGCTGCTCGCAACCGTCGCGCCCACTGCTGTGGCGGTTGATCGCAAACAGGCGGCGGCGCTTTTGAAGCGCGAGCATGGCGTCAACTTCATCATCATGGATGACGGGTTCCAAAGTTCGCGCCTGTGGATCGATTACGCGCTCATCGTGATCGACGCGCGGCGCGGACTCGGCAACGGTGCCGTCATCCCGGCGGGACCGGTGCGGGCGCCGGTCATCGACCAGATCCGTTTGGCGGACGCCCTGCTCGTGGTTGGTCAGGGCGACGGCGGCGACGCGGTGATCCGGCGGACGGCTCGAGCCAACAAGCCGGTCTTCGAGGCCGCGTTGGAGCCGCGTGACGGCGATCGGTTCGGCGGCATGCGGGTGCTCGCCTTTGCCGGTATCGCCGATCCGACGAAGTTCTACGCCAGCCTTGCCGCGCTCGGCGCCGGCATCGTCGAGACCCGCGACTTTCCCGATCACCATGTTTTTTCAAAAGGCGACATGGACGAATTGTCCGCCGCTGCCTGGCGATCAGGATTGCAATTGGTCACGACCCGCAAGGACGCGGTGCGGTTGGCGACGGGAACGGCCACGCAGCAGCTTTTCTTCAAGGAATGCGAGGTGCTCGACGTCGATCTGCGCTTCGAACCGGACAGCCTCGGCGCGCGGATCGTCCGCGACACCCAGCTGGCGTTCCGGCGCCGCAAGTTCAGGTAGGATTTCCCCCGAAAGCGGTTTCAGCGTTTTCCGCCGCCAGCCTCCATCTCCCGCCGGAACGAGGCCTCGCCGTCGATATAGGCCTCCTGCCGCTCCACGCTCCAATAACGCAGGAGGTCGAGCGGAATCGCCTCGCCAGTGACGGCGCAGCGCACATAGGCGCCCGGCGTGATGACCTGAAAATCCGGCGTGCCGTATTTGAGCTTGGCTTCGCCGCCGCTCTCCATGCGGTTCATCGCTATCTCCGAAATGCTGCTGCGGTCCACCGGCTGGGTTCCGGGACCTTTGCGCACTTCCCTAATTCGCTGCCGTGGGCGCGTCAAACTTTGCGACGGGCTTCGTTATCGTCCGATGCTCTAACGCCGCCCGAACATCTTCTCGATGTCGGCGAGCTTCAACTCGATGAAGGTGGGGCGGCCGTGATTGCATTGGCCGGAACCCGGCGTGGTCTCCATGTCGCGCAACAGGGCATTCATCTCGTCCGGCTTCAGGTTTCGCCCGGACCGCACCGAGCCGTGGCAGGCGATCGTCGCCGCGACATGGTCGATCCGGCCGCGAACCGTATCGGCAGTGCCGAACTCGGCCAGTTCGTCCGCCAGGTCGCGGACCAGCCGTTGGCAATCGACCCGGCCGAGGATTGCCGGCGTCTCGCGCACCGCAACGGCGCCCGGTCCGAAGCGCTCGATGCCGAGGCCGAGCTGTGCGAAGGTTGCGGCGTTGTCGGCCAGGCGATCCGCGTCGTCCTCGGGCAGATCGACGATTTCCGGGATCAGCAGCATCTGGGCGGGAAGGGGGCGGCCGTGCAGCGCCGTCTTCAGCGCTTCGTAGACCAGCCGTTCGTGCGCCGCGTGCTGGTCGACGATGACGATGCCGTCCTCGGTCTCGGCGACGATGAAGTTGCTGTGGAACTGCGCCTTGGCCGCGCCGAGCGGGTGATCGCGCGCCTCGCTCGCGGCATCGTTGCCGACGGGGGGGCGTTGCGACGATTCCTCAGAGGTATCCTGCTCGAAAGCCGCTTCGGCCCCGGAACGCTCCAGCGTCGCTGCGCCGACGGCGCCATTGAGCGGGCGGAAGGGCGATGCGCCGACGTCGTAGGCCGCCTGTCGCGGCGCCGCGAAGCCGCCGGGGGCGAAGCCCTCGAAACGTCGTGCGGAGGGCGCCGCCGCGGCGCCGTCCGGCCGGAAGCGCGCCATCAGGCCGGAAGCGTTGGCGGTCGAGGACCGCAAGCCCGCCTCGGTAAAGGCTTGGCGGATAGACCCGACGACAAGGCCGCGCACCAGGCCGGGATCGCGGAAGCGCACGTCTGCCTTCGCCGGATGCACATTGACGTCGACAAGCGCCGGGTCGAGCGTCAGGAACAACACCGCGATCGGGTGGCGGTCCTTCGCCAAAACGTCAGCATAGGCACCCCGCAGCGCCGACAGCAGCATCTTGTCGCGCACCGGCCGGCCATTGACGTAGAAGAACTGCGCCAACCCGTTGCCGCGATTGAAAGTCGGAAGCCCGGCGAAGCCCTCAAGCCGGACCTCCTCGCGCACGGCGTCGATGGCAATCGCATTGTCGCCGAACTCGGCGCCGACGACGGCAGAGATGCGATGAATCCGGTCGGCGTGCGACACCGCCTCGAAGATCGTGCGGCTGCGGTCGGGACCGGCCAGCTCGAACCGCACCTCGGGGAAGGCGATGGCGATACGGCGGACGATCTCGGTGATCGCGGCGCCTTCCGCCCGGTCGCTCTTGAGGAATTTCAACCGCGCCGGAACCGCGTGGAAAAGATCGCGAACCTCGATCACGGTTCCCTTTGACAGGGCCGTCGGCCGTGGGCCGTCCAGGCGGCCGCCATCGACGGTGATCTCATGCGCCTCGGCGGCGCCGGCGGCGCGGGACTTCAAAGAGAGGCGCGCGACCGAGCCGATCGAAGGCAGCGCCTCGCCGCGAAAGCCGAGCGTGTCGATGGCATCGAGGCCGCCGGCCAGTTTGGAGGTGCAGTGCCGGCGCACCGCGAGCGGCAGTTCGCCCGCCGGAATGCCGCAGCCGTCGTCGCTCACCCGGATCAGATTCTTGCCACCGCCGGCGGTCGCGATCTCGATGCGCCTTGCACCGGCATCCAGCGCGTTCTCGACCAGTTCCTTGACGACGCTCGCCGGCCGCTCGACCACTTCGCCAGCGGCGATCTGGTCGATCAGGGCATCGGATAGCTGGCGGATGGGCATGGTCTGCAACCGGCCGGGTTCGGGGCGTGGAAAAGGGAGCGCCGGCCCGCGCCGACGCTCCCTTCCTAGTACCGTCTCGTTGCTTTTGGGGCAAACCGGTGCGCCCGCCGGCCTGTGGACGAAGGCTCAGGCCTCGCCGTCGTCCCGTTCTTCCAGCATGATGAAGACCGAGCGCGACTGCACCACGACGCCGTCGGCGTGATCGATCCGGCGCGGTTCGAGCTGCGGCCAATCCGACTGGATCTGCAGGCAGTAGACATGGCCCTCGCGTGGCTCGGGCAGCGTCACCGCAACATCCTCTTGGGTGCCGTTGACGTAGATCACCGCCCGCTCGCTTTCGCTGTCGGCTTCGGTCTTCGGCGAATAGACCGACATGCCGACGAAGCGACGCTCCGGATCATTCCAGTCGTCGTCTTCCATGGCGTGGCCGTCTTCCCGCAACCAGATCACGTCCTCGACATCGCCGCCTTCGACCAGTTCGCCGGTCAGAAAGCGATCGGCATTGAGCGCCGGGTGCTCACGGCGCAGTTTGGCCAGCTTGCCGGTGAATTCGATCAAGCCCTCGTCGGCGTTGTCCCAGTCGAGCCAGGTAATCTCGTTGTCCTGGGCATAACCGTTGTTGTTGCCGCCCTGGGTGCGGCCGAACTCGTCGCCGGCGACGATCATCGGCGTGCCGCGCGCGACCAGCAGCGTCGCCAGCATCGCCCGGATGTCCTTGCCGCGCGCGTCGATGATCGCCGGATCGTCGGTTTCGCCCTCGACACCGTTGTTCCAGGAGTGATTGTCGTTGTGGCCGTCGCGATTGTCCTCGCCATTGGCCTCGTTGTGTTTGTCCTCGTACATGGCGATGTCGGCGAGGGTGAAGCCGTCATGGGCGGCGATGAAATTGACGCCCGCCGAAGGCAGCCGGCCGTCGTGATTGTAGAGGTCGGCGGAGCCGGCAAGCCGCGTCGCCAGCGCCCCGATCATGCCGGCCTCGCCCTTCCAGAACTTGCGGACGTCGTCGCGGAACTTGTCCTGCCACTCGAACCAAGGCTTGGGGAAATTGCCGACCTGATAGCCGCCGGGACCGACGTCCCACGGTTCGCCGACATGGATGCGATCCTTCAGCACGTCGTCTTTTTCAATCATCTTGAAGAACGGCGCGTCGTGGGAGAACCCGTCCGGCAGGCGGCCGAGCACCGTGCCGAGATCGTAGCGGAAGCCGTCGATGCCGGTCGCCTGAACCCAGGTTCGCAAGACGTCGATGAACATCCGGGCCACCGGTTCCTTGTGAGTCGCCATGGTGTTGCCGGTGCCGGTGTCGTTCAGCATGAACTCCGGCTCACCCTCGGGATGGCGGTAGTAGAGCAGATTGTCGAGGCCGCGATAGCAGATCGTCGGCCCTTCCTCGGAGCCTTCGCCGGAGTGGTTGAAGACGACGTCGAGGAGAACCCGGATACCGCGCGCGTGCATCGCCTCGACGACCTTGCGGATTTCGGCGAATCCGCCGGGGGCGAGGCGCGGGTCCGGCGCCATGTGGGTGATCGGATTGTAGCCCCAGGCATTGGTCAGGTTAAGACTGAGGAGGTGTCCCTCGTCGATCCAAGCGGCGAGCGGCATCAGTTCGACCGTGTCAATGCCGACCTTCTGCAAGTGATCGAGGAAGTATGGCTCGGCCAGCGCCGCGACAGTGCCGCGAATTTCCGCCGGCACGTCAGGGTGCCGCTGAGAATAGGCGCGGACCAGGAGTTCGTAGGTGAAGCCCGGGTTGGCGAAGGGGAGCGGCTTGGCGTCGCGGTCCGGCGCGGTGACAATGGCCCGCGGCAGGAACGGAGCGCTGTCGATCTGGCGTTCGGGCGGGGCGGTCAGCGCCGGGCGGTAGGTGAACGGCCGGTCGAGCTGCACCGCATAAGGGTCGACCAGGAATTTCGAATAGTCGAAGCGGTGGCCTTCCTCAGGCTTGTAGGGTCCGACGGCGCGCAGGCCATAGCGGGTGCCGGCGGCCAGGCCCGGCACAAAGCCGAACCGAGTGCCACCATCGCGCCCGGGAAGCGGGATGCGGTCGGTTTCCTGGGTGCCGCCCTCATCGAAAAGGCAGACATGAATCTCGTCGGCATTCTCGGAATAGACGGCGAAATGCACGCCGCCGTCGTCAATCGTCGCACCGAGCGATGCGGGAGCGCCGCGCTCGGCTGTGATGGTGTTGCTCATTGAGCCTCTTGGTCAGGTGATGACGTCCGGGTGGGACCGGCCCGTACGGTTCTTGATCTCTCCGATAACATCGGCGGTGTCGATCAGTTCCGCCAGTGCCTCTTTCGGTGCGATAGCATGTTTGGCCGCGTCCGGCTCGTAGCGCTCGATATAGACCCGCAGCGTCGCGCCCTTCGTGCCGGTGCCCGACAGGCGGTAGACGATGCGCGAGCCGCCGGAAAAGACGATCCTCACGCCCTGGCCGGTGGCGACCGAGCCGTCGATCGGATCCTTGTAGGAGAAATCGTCGGCTTCGGAGACGACGAGCGTGCCGAAGCGCTGCCCGGCCATCGAGGCGAGCCGGTCATGCAGCGATTCCATCAGGCCGCGCGCCGCCCTGGCGTCGATCTCCTCATAGTCGTGGCGCTGATAGAAGGTGCGGCCGAATTCCGCCCAATGGCTCTCGACGATCGCCTTCACGCTCTCGCGCCGCTCGGCGAGAATGTTGAGCCATAAGAGCACGGCCCACAGGCCGTCCTTCTCGCGCACATGGTCGGAGCCGGTGCCGGCGCTCTCCTCGCCGCAGATGGTCACCTTGCCGGCGTCGAGCAGCGTGCCGAAGAACTTCCAGCCGGTCGGCGTCTCGTAAAGATCGACGCCGCGCTTCTTCGCCACCCGATCGGCGGCCTGGCTGGTCGGCATTGACCGCGCGATTCCGACAATGCCCTTGGCGTAGCCGGGCGCCAGATGGGCGTTGGCGGCCAGAATCGCCAGCGAATCCGACGGCGTGACGAGAATGTCCTTGCCGATGATCAGGTTGCGGTCGCCGTCGCCGTCCGAGGCGGCGCCGAAATCCGGGCCGTCCGGCGCCATCATCTCGTTGATCAGTGCCGCCGCATGAACCGCGTTGGGGTCCGGATGACCCCCGCCGAAATCCTCCTTCGGCTCGCCGTTGATGACCGTTCCCACCGGCGCGCCGAGGCGGTTTTCGATGATCTCCCTGGCATAGGGACCGGTGACCGCATGCATCGCGTCGAAGCGCAGAGTGAAACCGGAAGCGATCAGGTCGCGAATCTTGCCGAAGTCGAACAGCGTCTCCATCAATTCCGCATAGTCGGCGACCGGGTCGACTACCTCGACCACCATGTCGCCGAGTCGGGTCTCGCCGAGATGGGAGATGTTCGGAGCGGTTTCGGTCCACACGCGATAGCGCGAGATCGTCCTGGTCTTTTCGAAAATCGCCTCGGTCACCGCTTCGGGAGCCGGGCCACCATTGGCGATGTTGTACTTGATGCCGAAATCGCCCTTCGGACCGCCCGGATTGTGGCTCGCCGACAGGATGATGCCGCCCGAGGCGCCGCGCTTGCGGATCAGATGCGAGGCGGCCGGCGTCGACAGGATGCCGTCCCGCCCGACGATCACGCGGCCGTAGCCGTTCGCAGCGGCCATCCGGATCGCGGTGAGGATTACCTCGCGGTTGTAGTAGCGTCCGTCGCCGCCGATGACGAGGCTTTCGCCATCGCCGCTTCCCGCGGCGTCGAAGATTGCCTGGATGAAATTGGCGGCGTAATGCGGCTTCTTGAAATGCGCCACCTTCTTGCGCAGACCCGACGTGCCGGGTTTCTGGTCGTCATAGGGCTGGGTCGCGATCGTTTCGATCATGGCGGGCCTATTCCTTGATGAGATCGCGGTAGAGATCGGCATAGAGCCGGGCGCTGGTGCGCCAGGATACATCCGCGTTCATGGCGCAGATTTGCATGTCCCGCCAGCGCTTGCCATCGTCATAGAGGCGATGCGCGCGCTCGGCCGCTTCGACCAGCGCCGGAGCCGAAGGCGGTGAGAAGATGATGCCGGTCGCCACACCGGCGCTGGCGGCGGCGTAGTTCGCGTCGATCACCGTGTCGGCGAGTCCGCCGACCTTTGTGACGATGGGAATGCAGCCATAGCGCAGCCCGTAGAGCTGGGTGAGACCGCAGGGTTCGAACCGGGATGGGATGAGGATGGCGTCGGCCCCGGCCTGCACCCGGTGCGACAGCGTCTCGTCATAGCCGATTCTCACCCCCACCCGGTCCGGATGCCGGGCATGGGCGGCCAGGAATTGTCCCTCGATCATCTGGTCGCCCGAACCGACGACGACGAGGCGGATGCCGCGTTCGACCAGATCGTCGCAGACGTCGGCGACGAGATCGAGACCCTTCTGCCAGGTCAGGCGGCTGACCACGGCGAAGATCGGACCATCGTCGCGTCTGAGGCCGAACTCGCCCTCCAGCGCCCGCTTGTTGTGACTGCGGGCCTTGGGCGAGCGGGCGCTGTAGGTCTTGGCGATCGCCGGATCGGTCTGCGGGTCCCACACCTCGACGTCGATACCGTTGACGATCCCGACCAGCCGGTCGCCGAGCCCGCGCAGCAGCCCGTCCAGCCCCATCCCGCCCTCCGGGGTGAGGATCTCCTCGGCATAGGTCGGGCTGACGGTGGTCACCACGTCCGCCGCGTGCAGGCCGCCCTTCAGGTAGCCGACATTGCCGTAATACTCGACGCCCTCGATCGACCATGTCGTGGCCGGCAAGCCGAGATCGGCGAAGATGTTGCTCGGATAATTGCCCTGAAAGGCCAGGTTATGGATGGTCACCACCGTCCGCGGCCGCGGCTTGTTGGAGACCGCGAGATAGACCGGCGTAAGCGCGGCCTGCCAGTCATGGGCATGCACGATGTCCGGAGAAAAACCGGCAATCGCGCCTTGCGCAACGGCGGCGCCGGCCTTGGAGAGCGCCGCGAAGCGCGCCCAGTTGTCGGGGTGATCGTAGCCGGCCGGGGTGACGTAAGGACCGCCAGGCCGATCGAACAGGTGCGGCGCGTCGAGGATGAGAAGGTCCAGTCCCCCATGCCGCACGGCGAGGACCTCTGCCTTGCCCCCGAACAGGTTGGCGAACCGGCACGCGACCTTGCCGCGCCCCACGCGTTTGAGCACGTCGGGATAACCTGGCATCAGGGTGCGGACGGCAAAGCTGTGCTCGGCCAGCGCCAGCGGCAGGGCGCCCGCGACGTCGGCGAGCCCACCGGTCTTGATCAGGGGGAAGACCTCCGACGCGACGGAGAGCACGCTGGTTGTCATCAGTAGGTCAGCCTGTCGATCATTGGTTTGGTCACCAGGCAGATTCCGCTCTCGGTCCGCCGAAACCGCTTGGCGTCGAGCTCCGGATCCTCGCCGATCACCAGGCCATCGGGGATATGGACGCCGCGATCGATGACGACATTGGAGATCCGGGCATGTCGGCCGATGTGACATTGCGGCAGGACGACCGCGTGGTCGAGACGCGAATAGGAGCTCTGGCGCACTCCGGTGAACAGCAGTGACCGGTTCAGCATGCCGCCCGAGATGATACAGTCGCCGGAGACCAGCGAAGAAACCGCCATTCCACGGCGTCCCTCCTCGTCATGGACGAACTTCGCCGGCGGCACGATCTCGGCATAGGTCCAGATCGGCCAGTCGCGGTCGTAGATGTCGAGCGGCGGGATGATGTCGGTGAGATCGATATTGGCCCGCCAGTACGCATCGACGGTTCCCACGTCGCGCCAATAGGCTTCGGTGTCGGGCTCGGCCGCCGAGCGCACGACCGAAGCGCTGAAGCGATGCGCGTAGGCGCTGCCGTGCTTGACAATATGCGGAATGATGTCCTTGCCGAAGTCGCGGTTGGAGTTCGGATCGGCGGCGTCCCGGCGCAGCTGGTCCATCAGGAAATTGGTCTCGAACACATAGATGCCCATCGAGGCGAGGGCGGTGTCCGGCCGGCCGGGGATCGCGGGCGGATCCGCTGGCTTCTCGACGAATTCGGTGATCTTGTAGTTTTCATCGACATGCATGACGCCGAAGGCGACGGCTTCCATGCGCGGCACTTCCAGACAGCCGACGGTGACGTCAGCGCCGCTGTCGACATGCTGCTGCAGCATGATCTCGTAGTCCATCTTGTAGATGTGGTCGCCAGCAAGAATGACGATGTAGCGCGGCGCGTAGTCCTCGATGATGTCGATGTTCTGATAGACCGCGTCCGCCGTGCCTTCGTACCACTGTGTTTCCGAGACGCGTTGGCTGGCCGGCAGGATATCGAAACTCTCATTGCGGCCGGGCCTGAGGAAGTTCCAGCCGTGCTGCAAGTGGCGGATCAGGCTGTGCGCCTTGTATTGGGTGGCGACGCCGATGCGGCGGATACCGGAATTGATGGCGTTCGACAGCGCGAAATCGATGATGCGCGTCTTGCCGCCGAAAAAGACGGCGGGCTTGGCCCGTGTGTCGGTCATTTCCATCAGCCGGCTGCCCCGGCCGCCGGCCAGCACATAGGCCATGGTGTCGCGAGCCAACGGTCCGGCGCGTCTGTTGTCAGGCATGGTTCCTCCCACAAATTTTTGCAGGGGCGGCCCGAGCGTCGTTCGCCGCGATCTGTTTGATCCGACTTCGAATGCTGTTTTGTCCCGCTCCCGTTCCTCTAGAGAGCATGACATAGCGCATGCAGGTCAAGCGGCTACACCAAGTCAGCGTCGCCGAACGCTGGACGGTCAGGGCGTTAGCGATCGCCTTTCGGACCGGCTTTCCAGATGTCGCGCGCATATTCCCGGATCGAGCGATCCGAGGAGAACCAACCCATGCGGGCGGTGTTGTGGACCGCTTTCGCCTGCCATTCGTCCGGGCGTTGCCACAGGGCGTCGAGCTGGCGCTGTGTGTCCCAATAGGCCTTGAAGTCGGCGCAGGTCATCCACCAGTCGTTGTTGTAGAGGTTCGACACCAGCGAATGGTAACGGGACGGGTCGTCCGGCGAGAACACGCCGGAGGAAATCGCGTCCAGCACCTCGCGAAGCAGCGGCTGTCCCTCGATGATCGAGCGGCCGCTATGGGTTTCGCGCCTGCGTTCCGCCACCTGTTCGGCGGTCAGGCCGAAGATGAAGATGTTGTCCTCGCCCAGATGCTCGAGCATCTCGACATTGGCGCCGTCGAGGGTTCCGATGGTCAGCGCGCCGTTGAGCGCGAACTTCATGTTGCCGGTGCCCGATGCCTCGAGCCCGGCGGTGGAGATCTGCTCGGACAAGTCGGCCGCCGGCATGATGATCTCGGCGAGGCTGACATTGTAGTTCGGGATGAACACGACCTTCAAAAGGCCGCGCACCGAGGGATCGGAATTGATCATCTGCGCGACATCGTTGGCCAGATGAATGATTTCCTTGGCCTGGGCGTAGCTCGGCGCGGCCTTGCCGGCAAAGATTTTCACCCGCGGCGTCCAGTTGTGCTCGGGATGAGCGCGAATTTGGTCGTAGAGCGCGATCGCCTCGATGATGTTGAGGAACTGCCGCTTGTATTCGTGGATGCGCTTGACGTGGATGTCGAAGATCGCGTCTGGGTCGACGCTGGTCGCCATCCGTTCGCCGATGAGGTCCGACAGACGCTCCTTGTTGCGGCGCTTGACCGCCGCGAAACGTTCGCGAAAGCTCGAATCGTCGGCGAGCGCGTCGATCTCGCGGATCTTCTCGATGTCGTCGAGGAAGCCGGGGCCGATCGCGTCGGTGATCAAGGCGGTGAGGTCGGGGTTCGCCTGCATCAGCCAGCGCCGCGGGGTCACGCCGTTGGTCTTGTTCTCGATCCGGTCGGGGTAAAGCTCGTGGAGATGATGGAAGACGGTCTCCTTCATCAGCTCCGTGTGCAGCGCCGAGACACCGTTCACTGCGTGGCTGCCGACGAAGGCGAGCTGGCCCATGCGCACGCGGCGTCCGTTGCCCTCGTCGACCAGCGAAATCGCGGCGATCTTGGCGTCGTCGAAGCCCTTGTCCTGCGCGGCCGCACGGATGATGTTGGCGTTGATGGCGTAGATGATCTGCATCTGCCGCGGCAGCAGCCGCTCGAACAGATGGATCGGCCAGTGCTCCAGCGCTTCCGGCAGCAGGGTGTGGTTGGTGTAGGAGAAGGTCGCCCGTGTGATCTCCCACGCGGCGTTCCATTCGAAGCCGTGAACGTCGATCAACAGCCGCATCAACTCGGCGACGGAGACCGCCGGGTGGGTATCGTTGAGCTGGATCGCGACCTTGTCGGCGAGGTTCGAAAGGGTCTCGTTCTTCTCGAGGTGGCGCTTGATGACGTCCTGAAGCGAGGCGGAGGAGAAGAAATACTCCTGCCGCAGACGCAATTCCTGGCCGGCCTGGTGCGAATCGGCGGGATAGAGCACCCGGGTGATCGCCTCGGCCTTGTTGGATTCGACCAAGGCGCCGATGTGGTCGCCGGAATTGAAGGCATCGAGCAGGATCGGGTCGAGCGCCTGGGCGCTCCACAGCCGCAGCGTGTTCACCTGTTCGCCGCGCCAGCCCACCATCGGCGTGTCGAAGGCGACGGCGAGCACGCGCTCGGCTGGCCGCCAGACCTGCCGTGCCGGATGGCCGGGCTCCTGTATCGAAACGACCTTGCCGCCGAAGCCGATCTCGTAGGCGGAATCGCGCCGCTCGAACTCCCACGGATTGCCGTGGACGAGCCAGGTTTCCGGCAGTTCGACCTGCGCGCCGTCGGCGATCTCCTGGCGGAAGAAGCCGTGGACGTAGCGAATGCCGTAGCCGAAGCCGGGAACGCCGGTCGAAGCCATCGATTCCATGAAGCAGGCAGCGAGCCGGCCAAGGCCGCCATTGCCGAGCGCGGCGTCCGGCTCGAGCAGTTCCACCATGTCGAGTTCGACACCATAGCGGGCGAGGGCCTCGCGGATCTGTTCGGTCAGCCCGAGATTGCTGATCGCGTCGCGCAACATGCGGCCGATCAGGAATTCCATCGACAGATAGCAGACCTGCTTTTCGTTGCTGGCCGCGATCCGATCGGCGGATTCGAACCAATGGTCGATGATGCGGTCGCGGACGGCGAGCGTCGTGGCGCGCAGCCAGTCATATTTGCGCGCTGCGTCCGGGTGCTTGCCGATCGAGTAGGTCAGCTTTTCGACGATCTGGCGCGCCAGCGTATCGGAGTCGTTGAGCCGCGGCTCCAGCTTCGCCGCGCCGTTGCTGTTGAGGGCGGCTTCGGCCGTCTTGAGCGTTGCGGACATCAGGAACCTCTCATGGTGCGTATCGCCGTGATCAGTCCGGCTGTGGAGCCGTCCCGGCCGTCGGCCTCCGCTTCGCCGGTGACCACCGGAACAAGTTTCATCGCCAGTTCCTTGCCGAGCTCGACGCCCCACTGGTCGAATGCATTGATGCCGTAAAGCTGGGCTTCGACGAAGACGCGGTGCTCATAGAGCGCGATCAGCCGGCCGAGCGTCGCCGGATCGAGCTGCCGGTAGAGGATGGTCAGCGACGGACGTTCGCCGGGAAACACCCGGTGCGGCCCGATCTGCTCGGCCTCTGCCTCGCTTCGACCGGCCGCGATCAACTGCTCGCGGGCCTCGTCGAGCGTGCGGCCGCGCATCAGCGCCTCGCTCTGGGCCAGACAATTCGCCAGCAGGAGGTTTTGATGGGTCTGCATGTCGGACGGCTCGTGAGCGCGCGCGCCGACAATGAATTCGACCGGAACGACGTCGGTCCCCTGATGCAGAAGCTGGAAAAACGCGTGCTGACCGTTCGTCCCGGGTTCGCCCCAGACGACCGGTCCGCTGACCTCGACCGGCTGGCCGTCGAGTCCCACCCGCTTGCCGTTCGATTCCATGTCGAGCTGCTGGAGATAGGCCGGAAAGCGGGCGAGCCGTTGATCGTAGGGAATGATCGCCCGCGTCGGATAGTGGCAGACCGCGCGGTGCCAATAGCCGACGAGGCCGAGCAAAACGGGAAGATTCTCGCCGAGGGGGGCAGTCTTGAAGTGCTGGTCGATATCGCGTGCGCCGGCGAGAAATTCGCGGAAGCGCTGCGCGCCGATGGCGATCATCAGCGGCAGGCCGATCGCCGACCAGATCGAATAGCGTCCGCCGACCCAGTCCCAGAAGCCGAAGATGCGATCCTCGGGGATGCCGAAAATCGCGACCTTGTCGAGGGCGGTGGAAACGGCGGCAAACTGCTCGGCCACCGCCGCCTCGCCGAGCGCGGCGACGAGCCAGCGCCGCGCCGTGTCGGCATTGGTCATCGTCTCGATGGTGGTGAAGGTCTTCGAGGCGACGATGATCAGCGTCGTCGCCGGATCGAGGTTCTTGAGCGTATCGGCGATGTGGGCGCCATCGACATTCGAGACGAAATGGATGCGCGGACCGTCGTGATACGGTGCGAGCGCCAGCGTCGCCATGGCTGGCCCGAGATCGGAGCCGCCGATGCCGATATTGACGACGTCGGTGATGGCGCCGTCGTGCGCTCCGCGGACCTCGCCGTTGCGGATGCGCTCGGCGAAGGCGCCCATCGCGCGCAGCACGTCTTCGATCGCGCCGCTGACCGGCTCGCCGTCCGCTCTATAGCCATCCTTGGGCTCGCCCCGCAGCGCGACGTGGAGGACGGAACGGTCCTCTGTCTCGTTGATCCGCTCGCCGGCAAACATCGCGTCCCGTCGTGCCTCGACCCCGCGCTCTCGGGCCAGGTCGAGTAGCGCGGCGCGCGCTTTAGCGTCGATGGCGGTCTTCGAATAATCGAGAACGACGTCGCCGAGACGCGCGGAAAAGCGCGCAAAGCGCCCGGGATCATCGGCGAACAACTGGCGAATTCCGCGTGACAGTGCCGTCGTCGCGATGGTGTCGAGTTCGCCGCGGCCGTTGCTCGGGATGTTGCGATTGTTAGGTTGGCTCATTCTGGCTGCTATCCGCCGTGTGTGTTTTGCCGAGCCCCCGATCCCCGCCTGGGCCGGGATTTTTAAGCGCGTTGCGCATGAGAGGCAAACGATCTGCCTGTGGAAAAGTGACGCATTTTCGGGCAGTGTGGAAATCTGCAACACAAATCATCGACAGTGCCAGTTGGGTTCGTGGCTGTTTGCCTGACTGCGGAGCAGGTCGTCTGCATCTGAATTGGAGCGGGAGACCGTCATTCGAATGGCGGCCTCCCGCAAGGTCAGTCGATTGTCACGGTCTTTGCGTTCATGAACGCGTGAATGCCCTCATGGGAGAGTTCGCGCCCATAGCCGGATTTTTTGACGCCGCCGAAGGGGAGGCGCGAATCGGAGGCGGTCATGCGGTTGATATGGGTGCCGCCCTGATCGAGGTCGCGGACGAAACGCTCCTGCTCCTTCGCCTCGTTGGTCCAGACCGAGCCGCCAAGCCCGAATTCGGAATCGTTGGCGAGTGCGATGGCTGCGTCGATAGACCGCACCTTAAAGAAGATCGCGCAGGGGCCGAACAATTCCTCGCGATAGGCGGGGGCCGCCTCTGGAACGTCTGCGAGGATCGAGGGCTGGAAGAAGTAGCCCGGTCCCTCCGGCGCGCTGCCGCCGGTGACGAGTTTCGCGCCGGCCTTCGTCGAGCGCGCGATCTGATCGTCGATGTCCTCGACGCCGGCCTTCATGGCAAGCGGGCCCATGCCGGTGTCGTCGGCCATCGGATCGCCGAGCTTGATGGCTTCGACCTTTTCCTGGTAGCGGCCGAGATAATCCTCATAGACGTCCTCGTGCACGATGAAGCGCTTGGCGGCGATGCAGCTCTGGCCGCTGTTCTGCATCCGGGCCGTCACGCCGACATCGACCGCCTTTTCGATATCCGCCGACGGCATGACGATGAACGGGTCCGAGCCGCCGAGTTCGAGCACCGTGGTCTTGATCTGTGAGCCGGCCGTGGCGGCGACGGCCGATCCGGCCCCCTCGCTGCCGGTGAGCGTGGCGGCGCGAATCCGGTCGTCCTTGAGAATGCGTTCGACCTTGCCGGAGGAAATCAGCAGCGTCTGGAAGACGCCCTGTGGCGCGTCCGCATCGAGAAAGATCTTCTCGATCTCCAACGCGCATTGGCTGACGTTGGAGGCGTGTTTCAGGATGCCGACATTGCCGGCCATGATCGCCGGCGCGGCGAAGCGGAAGCACTGCCAGTAGGGGAAGTTCCACGGCATCACCGCGAGCACCGGCCCGATCGGCAGATAGGCCACGAAATTCTTCTTCGCCGGCCCCGAGCGATGGTCGTCGGCGAGAAGCTTTTCGCCTTCTTCGGCGTAGTAGCGGCAGGCCGTGGCGCATTTTTCGACCTCGGCCACGGCTTCCTTCAACCGCTTGCCCATTTCGCGCGTCGCGATGCGGGCGAGTTCGTCTTTTCGACGTTCGAGTTCATCGGCCGCTCGCAGCAACACCTCGGCCCGGCGGGAGTAGGACGACGTGCGCCAGTCGCGAAACGCGCTGTCGGCGTTGGCGAGCGCGCGATCGATGTCCTGATCGGTGTGCTCGGCGAATTTTTCGATGGTCTCGCCCGTCGCCGGATTGATGCTTGTCGGCATGATCAGCCCCCTCTTCTTCCGTGCCCCGTCGGCATGCCGAGCTTGCCGCCCGGGCGCAACCTGGGTTGTGAAGTGAAATGCCGGAAGTGCCTGGGCACCCGGCGCGCTCCCGCAGTATCTGCAGATGCCGGTCCGGCGCATACATTGCAAGCCCGGAAGGCACTGTCCATTCAGACTGATTACCCACGAACCACTGCCGTCGGCGTCAGTTTGGCGCCGCTTATGTTCGACCAGCCGCGAGCCGTTCGATCGCTTCGTCCAGCGATTTCTTGGTCGCCTTCACCTGCGGCGCGTCGGGTTCGTTGTGGAGGATATGCTTGAGCGATGCAGCCCATTCCTCCAGCACTGCCTGCTTTTCGGATTCCGACAGATTGTCGTCTTTCAGAACGTCTTGAGGATTCGCGTAGGTCCCATGCTTGGGATGGTCGAATTTGCTGGAATACATCATCTCGGTCTCCTGCCGCTGATTGGGTGCACGAGGTCGAACCTCCACGAAGGGGCCGCCTGCTCGCCGTCTCTTGAGAACGGCCGGCACCCCGGAAGGTTCAGGAAAAATTCGCGGCCGTGCGGCGCAAGAGCCCGGTGGTACGAACGCGGCATTCGCTGATCGGGACGAGGCCCTCGAGGTCAGAACTCACCTTCATAGAAGATGCCGACTTCGCCGCCACCTTCCGCAGTGACAGCGCCGCGCGCCTTGAGCCCGGAGCCGAGATCGAGGTCAATGGCGACCCGTCCGGTCGAATCGACGCCAAGATAGGTGTTCTCGTTGAGATATTTGCCGACGCCGACGGCCGTCTGGCCATCCTTCGTCGTCTTGATGTCGAGGTCGTCGACGCCGATCTGCGAGCGCAGATTGTCGAGCAGGCCGCTCGACCCGCCAATGCCGGCGAGCGATGCGGCAAGTTCCGCCAGTTGGGCGATCTGCAGCGGCGAAAGATCCGACGTGCCCTGATTGAAGATCAGCCGCGCCAGCACCTCGTCCTGGGGCAGGAGGGGCGTCGAGGAAAAGGTGAAGCTCGGATCGTTGGCGGGGCCGGTCACGGCGATGAATACCGTGGTTTCGCCCGCTTCCGACCTGGCGACCAGGTCGAGGACCGGAACCAGGCTGCCGGTGAAGGTGAGCCGGCCACGATCGAAGTCGAGGCGCTTGCCGAGGATCACGAACCGACCGCGCTGCAATTCGAATCCACCGACGATACGCGGCGCCGCGGCCGAGCCCGTGATGACGATCGAACCGCCGAGTTCGACGTCGAGGCCGCGACCGCGCACGAACACCCGCGACGGTGCATTGAAGGTCAGGTTGAAGTTGATGCCGCTGCGCTGGGCGCCGGCGCCCTGGTTCGGGTCGATCTCGCGCTGCTGCTCGTAGACGGCCGGCTTGGCGTTGCGATGGGTCACGTCGATCCGGGCCAGAGAGCCGGGCAGCTTGTCGGGAATCAGGACGTTGATTTCATTGGCGTTGATGGTCCCGGAGAGCAGCGGCGTGCCGGCCAGCGGACCGGTCAGTGTGAGGTCGGCGCTTAGCTGCGCGGCGACGAGTTCGCCGTCATTGTAACGACCAGCGACGAGCCGGATCGCGATGTCGGCCGGGAACCCGTTGGCGAGGCCGACCGAACCGGAGATCGACAGCGTCCCGCCGGAAGAGAGCGAGGCGTTGAAGGATTGGATCGTCGCGGTTTGGCCGTTGAGGGAAATCGTCGCCGCGATGTCGTTGATGGCGAGGTTCAGGCCCGTGTCGACCAGCCTCGCGCCCGAGGTCGAAAGGGTTCCGACGACGTTCGGCTGGCTGGCAGGGCCGGTCACCCGCGCACTCAACTGCACGTTGCCTTGGATCGAGCGGCCACCCTCGGCCAGGATGCGGTTGGCCAGCGACAGCGGCGCGGTGCCATTCAACGACAGGTCGAGCTGCGGCGTGCCGGCGATATTCACCGAGCCGGAAACCGCCAAATCGACGCCGCTGCCGGACAGATTGGCCGTCGTCGTAACTCTTTGGTTCGCGAACTGGCCATTGGCGGAGACGGTGAGTGCGCCGACGCCGGCGTCCCGTGTCTGCTGGATGGAGAGGCCGGAGCCGCTGAGGTCGTAGGTGACCGACGGATTGGAGGGCGACCCGGAGGTGCGAACGGTTCCGTTGATCGTTCCCTGCGGCGCGATTCCGGGCGCAGCCGCGGCGGCAATCGAGGCCGGCAGGTTGCGGAGGGCGACATCGAGGTCGAGCGCGGTCTGGCTGGCTGTGCCGGTCACCTGAACAGTGCCGCCGCCGACATTGGCGGTTGCGGTCTGGAGGCGGAGGGTTCCGCCCGCATAGGTCCCCGCCGCGGTGGCGTCGATCGGCGGCGCGCCGGCGCTGCGGCTTTGCGCGACCGACACATTCGAAGCCGAAATATCGAACCGTGCGTCGGGGTCGGAAATCGATCCTGTCGCGGACGCGGTTCCCGATACGGTTCCTTGCGCGCCAAGCCCATCGACGAAGCCATTGGCGAGACCGACCGGAACCTGGTTCAGGGTCACATCCAGATTGAGCGTCCGCCCGACCGTTCCCGACGCGACGAGCGAGCCGCTGCCGACGCGAATGTCGGCGGTGCCGATCGTCGCCGTCCTGTTCGCATAGGTGCCGGACGCCTCCAGGCTCAGCGGCGCGACGCCCGATTGGGCGATCTGCCGCGTGGTGATGCCGGATCCGGTGAGATCGAACGTGGCGCGCGGGTCGGAGATGGACCCGGTGGCGGTTGCGGTTCCCGAAAGGGTTCCTTCGGCATTGAGATCCGGCACGAAGCCGTTGGCCAGGCCGACGGGAAGCCGGTCGAGTCTGAGATTGAGGTCGAGAGTTTGTCCGACGGTGCCGGTGGCCGTCAGCGAACCGTTGCCGACCGTGACGTTGGCGGTATCGATCGTCGCGGTCCCGTTGGCATAGGCGCCCGCAAGGTCGAGGCTGAGTGGCGCGACGCCCGACTGGGCGATCTGGCGCGTCGTGATGCCTGATCCGGTCACATCGAACGTGGCACGCGGGTCCGAGAGGGAGCCGGTTGCCGTCGCGGTGCCGGACAGCATGCCCGTGGCGCCGAGTCCATCGACGAAGCCGTTCGCCAGGCCAGCTGGAATCCGGTTGGCCGCGATCTTGAGATCGAGCGCCTCGCCGATGGTGCCGGTGGCCTTGAGCGTACCGTCGCCGACCCGGACGTCCGCGGCCGCGATCGATGCAGTGCCGTCGGCGTAGGTGCCGGACACGTCGAGACTGAGCGGCGCGACACCGGACTGGGCGATCTGCCGGGTGGTGATGCCAGTGCCGGCCAGATCGAAACGCGCCTGCGGGTCGGAAAGGGAACCGGTCGCTGTGGCCGTGCCCGAGATCGTGCCCGTCGCGCCGAGATCCGGCGCGAAACCATTGGCAAGACCCACAGGGATTTCGTTGGCGACGATGTTGAGGTCGAGCGTTTCGCCGACCGTGCCGCTGGCGGTAAGCGAACCGGAGCCGACCGTCATCTTGGCTTCGACGAGGTTCAACGTGCCCTCGGCAAGGCGACCGGACGCCGTCAGGTCGAGTGGTTCGATGCCGCTCTGGGCGATCGCCGGCGCGGTGATACCGGAACCCGACAGCGAGAATTCGGCGCTGGGGTCGTCGAGCATGCCGGACGCCGTCGCGGTGCCCGAAATCGTGCCGGAGGCTTTGAGGTTGGGTACGAAGCCGTTGGCGAGCCCGACCGGAACGCTGTTCAATGTCAGGTCAAGGTCGAGTTCCCGTCCCACCTTGCCGGAGGCCCGCAGCGAGCCCTCGCCGACATTGAGCACGGCGGTTTCGAGCGACGCCGTCCCGTCGGCAAAGCGGCCCGCGAGCCGAAGCGCAAGCGGCGCGACGCCGGAGCGTGCGATCGCGCCCGTCGTGATTCCTGCTCCCGACAGATCGAAAATGGCGTTGGGCTCGGTGAGCGAGCCGGCCGCGGTCGCTGTCCCGGAAATCGTCCCCGACGCGTCGAGATCGGGCACGAAACCGTTGGCGAGGGCGACGGGCAGATTGTTCATCGCCAGCGCCAGGTCGAGATTTTCCCCGATCGTGCCGGAGGCTTCGAGCGAGCCGGAGCCGACCACGAGACTGGCCCGATCGAGCTTCGCCGTCCCGCCGGCATAGCGGCCTGCGACGTCGAGCGTCAGCGGCTCGATTCCGGCCGCTGCGACCTGTGCCGCGGTGATGCCGGTGCCGGCAAGATCGAAAACCGCTACCGGGTCGGCGCGGGTACCGTTGACGACGGCGTTGCCGGAGATCGTCCCGGACGCGTCGAGACCATCGACGAAATCATTCGCCAGTGCCACCGGAAGATTTGCGAGTTCGGCCCGCAAGTCCAGCGTCTCGCCGATCGTGCCGGAGGCCTGCAGCGATCCCTCGCCGAGATCGAGCGTGGCGGTTTGCAAGGTGAGTGTGCTGTCGGCGTAGCGGCCGGTCGCGTCGAGTGCGATCGCCGGGATTCGGGCTGCTCGCACCTGCGCGGTCGACAACTCGCGGCCGGTGAGCGCGAAAGCGGCGTCGGGGTTCGCCGGCGCACCGGTGACGGTCGCCGTCCCGGAGAGCGTGCCCTCTGCCTCCAGGCCGGAGACGAAAAGGTTGGCCAGGGCTGCCGGAACGCTGTCGAGGCGCAATCCAAGATCGAGGACCTCGCCGGACGAACCTTCCAGGACGATTGAGCCGGAGCCAACGGTTAGCACGAAGCCGTCGAGCACCGTCTTGCCGTTGGCGATCCGCACCGCCGCCGCGTCGCGCAGGCTGACAGCGGCATTCGGGATATCCGCGGTGAGGCGCGAGAGCGTCAGCAGCATCGCGTCCGGCTCGAATTGGGCGGTGCCGGCCAGTTCGATCGGCGCGTCGTTGACTGTCGCATTTGCCGTCACGCCGGTGCCGCCCTGCTCCTCGGCGAAGGCGAGGGCAAGCTTACGCACGGCCACCCCGGCTGCATCGATCGCTTCCGCGGTCACCCGACCTGTCGGCTTCGGGATGCCGAGATAATCCTTGACCGACAGGTCGATGAGAGCCCCCTGGAGCGTGGTTCCAGCAACTGTCAGGCTGCGCGACGTGAGATCGGGCGCCGCGACCGGCGTTTTCTCGGCGTCGACCGACAGTTCTACTGTTCCCTTCACATCGCCAGCGGCCTTCTGCCCGCCCAGCGCCGCCAGCGGGCCGATATCGTCGATGGCGACGGTCAGTGTGCCGACCGGCGCGAAGGCGTCGGTCAGCATGAGGTCGCCGGTTACCGCGTTCGGCCCTTGCCGGATCGCCAGATCGGTGATGCGGCGGTCGCCATTGTCGAGGGTCTCGACCTTGGCGCTGCCGGACAGCGGCTGGCCGTCCAGGGTTCCGGTGATGTTGACGAAGCCGGCCGGGGAGGCGGGGTTCAGCGTGCCGCGCACCTCGACCTTGAGGTCGGCGAGCTCGCGGCCGTTGATCGACAGGCCGTTGCCCGACAGCGTCAGATCGACGTCGGGTTTTTCGACCAGCCCCTTGGCGACAAGCCGCAGCTCCGCCGCGCCGGCAAATACCGAGTTGACGGATTGCGTGTCTTCCAGCGTGCCCTGGATGTCGGCCGAGACCTCGCCGTCCATCAGGCCAGCATTACCGGTGATCTGCAGACCTGCGCCGGTCACGGCGAGTTTCTGCGCGTTGATCGCCCCGTCGGCGGCGCGGGTGAATTGCCCGGCGACGGACAGTTCTTCGCCCGCCAGCGCGATCGCCGCCGCCGACAGCGCCGCGGTCTGGAAGCGTGAGCGCAAATTCAGGTCGAAGACCGCGAAATTCAGCGCGGCTGTGCCTTCGAGGTTCAGCGTCGCGACGTCGGTGGTCGCCTCGCTCGGCTCGAAGACGAAGCCGTTTTCGGTCAGCGCGCCGTTGGCGGCGATCTTCAGCGGGCCGTTGAGAAATCGCTCGGCGATTCCCTCAGGCGCCTCGATCGCCTGGGCCGTCGCTTCGACGGCGAGCGGTCCCTTGAAGCTGGTGAGGTTGAAGCCGGGGCTGCTGGCATCAAGGCTGACGCCCTGCGCGACGTAGTCGCCATAACCCGCGCGCTGCAGCTTGGCGGAGAGGCCTACGGCAGCAGCCGTGAAGGCTCCGCGCACCGTGCCGTCGAGGCGGGTGACCTGAAGGCCGGTGATGTCCGGCAGCGTCCCGAAGGAAAGGGCGATCGGGCTGCCATCCCGCGAAGCGACGGCGAGCGTCAGGTCGTTGCTGGCCCCGCCCAGATCGAGAACGCCCTTGGTCTGCAAGGCCAGGGCCTCGGAGGCCAGATCGCCCTGTTCGACGAGATAGGTGCCGTCGTCGCGCAGAACCGCTTGCAGATCGAGATTGGCCCCCCCTGCGACATACTGGGAATATTGTTCCGGTACGAAGCGCTCGGCCGCGACATTGAGGGAGGCGGCGAGGCGGCGCCCTTCGGCGACGTCGTTGACCCGCGCGGTCAGCGTCGCCGCCTGTTCGCCGCCGACGGTGAGTTGGCCGTTGGCCATGAAGTCGGAGAGCGGACCCGAGCCGTTGACGACGAGATTGACCGCCGGCCGGTCTGGAATGTCGAGTAGCGTCGCCACCAGTCCGCCGGCCGGCTCGCTCGCCTTCACGTCGATCGCGAGCTGGTTTTGATCCGGCGCGTAGGATACATTGAGGGCGATCTGTCCCGGTTGGTCCAGTCGGTCGATATTGGCCTTGACGTCGAGCTTGGTCGGATCGTCGGCGAGCGTCAGGCTGGCGCTAGCCTTCAGTCGGGCGCGAACGCCGGCAAGCGCTTCCCCAAGCACGAATTCGTCGATGGCGAGATTGCGGATGTCGGCCGTGATCGACGGCAGCGAGAAGCCGCCGCCCTGATCCGCCTCGCTTGTCGGCTGATCCGCCGGAAGCCGTTCCAGGACGATCTGGCCTGCGGTGAGGTTCTCGATCGATACGTTCGAGCGCACGAGCGCGAGCGGCGACCAGTCCATCGCCAGATTCTTTCCCGTCAGGAAGATGCCCTGCGGATCAGAGACCCTCAGGCTCTCGATCCGGATGTCACCGGTCAATGCGCCGGACAGCCCCTCGATCTCGACCGTCATCGTGTCGGAGGAAAGGAAGCTCTCGATCTGGTTGGCCAGGAACTGCTGCGCCGGAGCGGGACGGCTCGCCAGGAAGGCGGCGGCGACGCCGACGACGACTGTGGCGGCGAGCGGGGGGACGGGGTTGAACTTGCGCATCAGAAGGCTTGCCCGATGCCGGCATAGAACTGGAAGTTCGCATCGCGCGGGCCAGGGTCGAGCGGGATCGCCACGTCGAAGCGGATCGGGCCGAAGCTGGTGATGTAGCGGGCGCCGACGCCGGCGCCGACCTTGAAGTTGGAAAAATCGGGCACGAGATCGTCCGAGACGGTCCCGACATCGACGAAGGGAACGATCTGGATGCTTTCCGTCACGCCGATGCGGACCTCGGCCGAGGCTTCGAACAGCGACAGGCCGCCGGTCGGCGTGTCGACGAAATCAGGATTGAACCCCGACCCCGGGGGCACGGCAGACGGAAAATACGGGCCGACGGACTGGAATTCGTAGCCGCGCACCGAACCGCCGCCGCCGGCGTAGAACCGCCGGTCGTTCGGGATGTCGAGAAGATCCGCGCCGAAGATCGTGCCATAGGCGACGCGCCCGGCAAGGATGAAGCGGTCGCTGTCCGACAGCGACAGATAGCTCGACGCATCGAGGCGGGTCTTCACGAAGGGCGTTTGGGTGTTGAAGCCGTAGGTTGGCTCGACGAGCGCCTTGGCGAACAGCCCCTCGGTCGGATTGAGCTCGTTGTCGCGGTTGTCGAACGTGTAGCTGATCGGGACGGAGACGAGCAGATATTCGCGCGTCCCGAGGAAATCGGTGATTTCCTCGTACTCACCTCGGACCGTAGCGACGAGTGTTTGGTTGCGGTCGATCTCGTACTCGACACCGCTGGTGACCGCGAAGGAATCGCGATCATAGGCGAGCGGGTGTTCGCGCTTGGCCTCGATCGAGCCGACATAGACCGATTCCGGACCGAGCACGCCGGGCTTCTTGAAGACCAGAGAGGCGGCATAGTCGGCGCCGTCGGTCTTGCGGCCCTGGCTGGATATCGCGGTCGCCCCGATGCGCGAGATGGATGCGTCGAGCCGGATGCTTTCGGCCCGCCCGAACAGGTTGCGGTGGCCGACATAGCCGGAGGCGCCAGCGCCTTCGGTGTTCGAATAGGTCGCGCCGATGCCGTAGAAGCCGAATTTACGTTCGCCGACCTCGACCTGGACGGGAAGCGTTCCGTCGGGTTGCTGCGCCTTGGCCTCCCTCACCGTGACGCTGGAGAAGACGCCGAGCTTGAGGAGGCGATCGCGCGCCGCGGCGAGTTCTTCCGGAGAGAAGACCTCGCCAGCCTTGACGCCCGCCATATAGGCGATGAAGCCCGGATCGACGTCTTCGGCCCCCGCGACCCAGGTTTCGCCGAACGGCACCGGATTGCCGGGCGCGATGGCGATCGAATAGTCGAGCCGATCGGTCTTGGCGTCGGCGACGATCTCGCGCCCGGTGACCGCCACGAACGGCCGGCCCTGGTCGCGGAGATCCTTGAGAAGCTTGGCTTCACCTTTCAGGAGCTCGACGGAACGCGCCGAACTCCCCGGAGTGAGGTTGTATTCCGCCGCATCGAAGGGAACGCCCTGGGTGGAAATCGCCACGCGGCCGAGCGTGTAGAAAGGGCCGGGGCGGACGCGGATCGACACCGGGACGGGCCGAGACGTGAAGGTCGCGTCGGGCGGCAAATCTGCGATATCGCGGCCTTCGATGAAGATGTCGACCAGCCCGTCATAGCGGGCATTCTCGAACAGGGTGGCCACCAGCCGCTTGCGGTCGGTCTTCGCCTTTGAGAGCAGCCCGAGCGAGCCGGACACCGGGTCCGCTTCGTCGGCGATGAGGGTGGAGGCGTCGCGCAGATCCTCCTCCACCGTACCGTCGTCATCCACTGTCGGTGCGACCGTGAGCGTGACGGTGTAGTTGATCGGGTCGAGCACAGGATCGGACGCGGCGTTTTCGTCTTCGAAGAAGGTCAGGCCAAAGATTTCGAAGGCTGCGGCGGGGTGCGGTGATGCGGCGAGCAGGCCGGAGCCGATGACCATCATTGCCAGCCTGGCGAAGGGTAGGAACCTATACTGCAAGTCGCTCGCTTCCCGTCGCCACACACGCTCGCCTTGAGATCGGCGAGACAACACACGTCATCGATTTCGGGACGTCGGCGACGACGATCACGCGCAGCCGAACTCCTCCCACTGAGTTGCCTTTTAGCATTGGCGGAAATGGCTTGGATAACAACTGTTAACCAGCGGTTGCCGGTGTTCCGATGCGATTACACTGGCCGTTTGTGCCGAACCGGACACAGATTCGCCGTCGCCCCGAGACAACCCGCCGCACCCGGGCTGTGCGGAGGCTGGCCGGCGACCACCGACCGTTCGTCACCGGCGGTCAAAACGCATTCCATCCCGTTGCGGAGGGCTGTTCCGGAACGCTGGTCCCGGCGTCGTTTTTTGGGTTGGTTCTGAAAAACCCTTGAAGCGGTTCCCCGCAAAGGGCACTCTCGCTGCGACGCAGTGACACTCGCCCCCAAGCATCGGACCAAAAGTGAAAGCCGGTTTTTGGATCATTCCGATGCGCGATCATAGTGTTAGAACGTCCTTTACGCGTCCGATGGACGCTGGGCGCTCTAGAGTGCGCAATTCATTTCAACGGCCCGCCGCGTGGCTGATGCGGCAGACCGTCTGTATCCGGGAGGACTTTGATGACTGAAGTGACGATGACGGTGAACGGGCGCGAGATGAAGGGCGTGGTCGAGGACCGCACGCTTCTGGTGCAGTTCCTGCGCGAGAATCTGGGCCTGACCGGCACCCATGTCGGCTGCGACACGTCGCAATGCGGCGCCTGCGTCGTCCACGTCAATGGCAAGGCGGTGAAGTCCTGCACGATGCTCGCTGTACAGACGTCCGGTTCGGATGTCCTGACCATCGAGGGGTTGGCGAACGGCACCGAGTTGCACCCGGTCCAGGCTGCTTTCCGCGAGCATCACGGGCTGCAATGCGGCTACTGCACCCCGGGCATGATCATGACGGCGGTCGATCTGATCCGGCAGCACGGCAGCGCGCTGGACGAAAAGGCGGTGCGTGACGGCCTCGAAGGCAATATCTGCCGCTGCACCGGCTATCACAACATCGTCAAGGCGATCCTCGCCGCGGCGGGCGCCGCGCAGCCGCAACAGGTCGCCGCCGAGTAGCGCGGAGGCCCGGCCGCCCTTGGGCGGGCGAGGCGATTGAGACACGGATGCGGACGCCGCGAGGTGGTTCCGCCACGATTTCGAATACTGGGAGGTTTCGACGATGGGTGTTGAAGGCATCGGCGCAAAGGTTTTGCGCAAGGAGGACCGGCGGTTCATCACCGGTCGCGGGCGTTACGTGGACGACATGAGCGTCCCCGGCATGAAATACGCGGCATTCGTGCGATCGCCCCATGGGCACGCCAAGATCGCCGGCATCGATTCGGCCGCGGCGGCTTCCATGCCGGGCGTGATCGGCATCCTCACCGGCGAACAGTTGCAGGGCGACGGGATCGGCAATCTGATCTGTGGCTGGGGGGTGTCGTCCAAGGACGGCACGCCGATGAAGATGGGCGCCTGGCCGGCGCTCGCCGTCGGCACCGTGCGCCATGTCGGGCAGCCGATTGCCGTCGTCGTCGCCGACACGCAGTTGCAGGCCCGTGACGCAGCCGAGGCCGTGGAGGTCTCTTATGACGAGCTTCCGGCCGTCGTCAGCGCCGTGGAAGCGCTGAAGGATGGTGCGCCGCAGCTTCATCCCGAAGCGCCGGGCAATCTCATTTTCGATTGGGAACTCGGCGACAAGGCGGCGACGGACGCGGCGTTTTCCGGGGCCGCTCATGTGACCAAGCTGCACATCGTCAACAACCGCCTGGTTCCCAATCCGATGGAGCCGCGCGCCGCGCTCGGTGTCTACGATCCGGCGGAAGAGCACTACACCTGCTGGACCACCTCGCAGAACCCGCATGTCGCCCGGCTGGTGATGAGCGCGTTCTACAACGTCGCGCCGGAACACAAGCTGCGGGTGATCGCACCTGACGTCGGCGGCGGTTTCGGCTCCAAGATCTACATCTACCCCGAAGAGATCGTTTGCCTGTGGGCGTCCAAGCGCACCGGCGTTCCGGTCAAGTGGACATCGGATCGCACCGAGGCGTTTCTGACCGACGCACACGGCCGTGACCACGTCACCGAGGTGGAGATGGCGCTAGACGCCGACCACAAGATCCTTGGTCTCAAGGTCGACACGATCGCCAATCTCGGCGCCTACATGTCGCTGTTCTCGTCGGCGACCCCGACCTATCTCTACGCGACGCTGCTCTCCGGCCAGTACGATATCCCGGCAATCCACGCCAATGTCCGGGCGGTCTACACCAACACCGTGCCCGTCGACGCCTATCGCGGCGCCGGGCGTCCTGAGGCGACCTTCGTCATCGAGCGAACGGTGGAGACGGCGGCGCGCGAACTCGGCATCTCGCCGGCGGAATTGCGGCGCAAGAACTTCATCCGCTCCTTCCCGCACCAGACGCCGGTGATCATGGCGTATGACGCGGGCGACTTCGACGCGACGCTGGACGCCGGCATGCAGGCCGCCGACGTCGCCGGCTTCGAGACACGGCGGGCGGAGGCCAAGCAGCGCGGCAAGCTGCGCGGCCTCGGCATGAGCTGCTACATCGAAGCCTGCGGCATCGCGCCATCGAAGGCGGTCGGCTCGCTCGGTGCCGGCGTCGGCCTTTGGGAATCGGCCGAGGTTCGGGTCAATCCGGTCGGCACGGTCGAAATCCTCACTGGCTCGCATAGTCACGGCCAGGGCCATGAGACGACCTTCGCCCAGTTGGTGGCCGAACGCTTCGGCCTGCCGGTCGACAACGTCCAGGTCATTCATGGCGACACCGACAAGGTGCAGTTCGGCATGGGCACCTACGGCTCGCGCTCCGGCGCGGTCGGCATGTCGGCGATCCACAAGGCGCTCGACAAGGTCGAGGCCAAGGCCAAGAAGATCGCAGCGCACGTTCTGGAGGCCGACGAGGGCGACATCGTCATCGAGAATGGCAAGGTGAAGGTCGCAGGCACCGACAAGAAGCTGGCCTGGCACGAGGTCTGTCTCGGCGCCTATACCGGCCACAATCTCCCCGAAGGAATGGAGCCCGGCCTGAAGGAAGGGGCGTTCTACGATCCGACCAACTTCACCTTCCCGGCCGGCTGCTACATCTGCGAGGTCGAGGTCGACCCTGATACCGGAACGACCGAGATCATCCAGTTCGTCGCCGCCGACGATTTCGGTCGGGTGATCAACCCGATGATCGTCGAGGGTCAGGTCCATGGCGGTCTCGCCCAGGGCATCGGCCAGGCGCTTCTGGAAGGCGCCCATTATGACGACACCGGCCAGCTGCTGACGGCGTCCTACATGGACTACGCCATGCCGCGGGCGTGGGACCTTCCGATGTTCCAGGTTTCGACCAACGAGACCCTGTGTCCCGGCAACCCGCTCGGCATGAAGGGCTGCGGCGAGGCCGGCGCGATCGGCTCGCCGCCGGCGGTGATCAACGCCATTACCGACGCGATCGGCAACAACGATCTGAGCATGCCGGCGACGCCGCAAAAGGTCTGGAAGGCGCTCAACGCGGTCGCCTGACCGAGCAGAACAAACCGCCCGGTGGCCGCGAAAAAGGGCCGCCGGGAGAATTTTAGGGGCTGCCTTGCCCCGTTTCGATCCGAACCATCGCGCCGCGCGGTCCTTCCGCGATTTCCGGACCCGGCGCCAGAGGGAGCAGAACCGATGTACGAGACCACTTATCACCGCCCCACGTCGATCGACGAGGCCGTCAAGCTGGTCGGTGAATCCGGCGGCGAGGGAAAATTCCTCTCTGGCGGCATGACGTTGATCGCGACCATGAAGCAGCGGCTCGCCGCGCCGAGCGACCTTGTCGATCTGCGCCATATCGCCGAACTCAAGGGCATTACGGTCAACGGCAAGTCGATCAGGATCGGCGGCGGCATGACCCATGGCGAGATCGCCGCCCATGACGGGCTGAAAGCCGCCTGCCATGGCTTCGCCGATCTCGCCGGCCTGATCGGCGATATCGCGGTGCGCCACATGGGCACGATCGGCGGCTCGGTGGCGAATAACGATCCGGCGGCGGATTATCCCGCCGCCCTGAAAGCGCTCGGTGGGACGATCCATACCAATAGGCGCGAGATCGCGGCCGATGACTTTTTCCTCGGCCTGTTCGAGACGGCGCTGGAGGAGAACGAGATCGTCACGGCGGTGTCCTTCGAGGCGCCGGACCAATGCGCCTACGAGAAGTTCCGCAACCCGGCCTCGCGCTATGCCATGTGCGGCGTCTTCGTCGCCAAGCGCGGCGGCGAGGTGAAGGTCGGCATCACCGGTGCCAGCATGGGCGGCGCCTTCCGCTGGGAAGCCGCTGAACAGGCGCTGTCATCGAACTTCGACGGCTCGGCCGTGGACGGGCTGTCGGTCGACGAGGGCGACATGCTGTCGGACCTGCACGGCACGTCGGCCTATCGCGCCAACCTCGTCAAGGTCGTCACCAAGCGGGCAGTGAACAAGGCCAAATCCGCGAGCTGACAGACGCAGGGCGTCAGACTGAAGGTCGGTCGGCTGGACAAGAACGTCTGGCCGGCCTTTTCGTCTCATGGACGCGGTCCACAGCCGCGTGATCGAACCTGCGACACTGGGTCTCGCCGAGAAATCCGGAAATTTGCTGGCGAGAACATTCCATGAACGCTATATCCGCGTCATGGCCAAGACGACACTGTTAGACAAGCTCGCGATCCTCTCCGACGCCGCCAAATACGACGCTTCCTGCGCGTCCAGCGGTTCGACTCGGCGCGATTCCTCGCGGACGAAGGGCATCGGCTCGACCGAGGGTTCGGGCATCTGCCATGCATATGCACCGGACGGACGGTGCATTTCGCTGCTGAAAATCCTGATGACCAATTTTTGTGTCTATGACTGCGTCTATTGCGTCAACCGCTCGTCCTCCAACGTCGCCCGCGCCCGTTTCACGGTCGAGGAAGTCGTCACGCTGACGATGGAGTTCTACAAGCGCAATTACATCGAGGGCCTGTTCCTGTCCTCCGGCATCATCCGCAACTCCGACTATACGATGGAGGAGATGGTACGGATCGCCAGAAAGCTGCGGCTGGAGGAGAATTTCGCCGGCTACATCCATTTGAAAACGATCCCCGACGCATCGCCCGCGCTGATCGAGGCGGCGGGGCTCTTCGCCGACCGCCTGTCGATCAATATCGAGTTGCCGACCGACCTGACCCTGGAGGCACTCGCGCCGGAAAAGAAGCCGCGCGACATTCGCCGCTCGATGGGCCATCTCCGGGCCAAGATCGAGGAACACAAGGGCGAGAAAAAGGACCGGGCGAAGCCACAGCGCTTCGCGCCGGGCGGCCAGTCGACTCAGATGATCATCGGCGCCGACGGTTCCGATGACGATGCCATCCTCGGCCGGTCGGAGAATCTCTACGGCAATTACCGCCTCAAACGGGTCTATTACTCCGCCTTCTCACCGATCCCCGACGCCTCCAGTCGGCTGCCGCTCGCCCCGCCGCCGCTGATGCGCGAACACCGCCTGTATCAGGCCGACTGGCTGATGCGCTTTTACGGCTTCGACCGGGGCGAGATCGTTTCCGGCGGCGAAGGCGGGATGCTGGATCTCGCCGTCGATCCAAAGCTCGCCTGGGCGTTGAAGCACCGCGATCGGTTCCCGGTCGACGTCAATCGCGCCGACCGGGAACTGCTGTTGCGCGTGCCGGGTTTTGGAACTCGCGCGGTCAACCGCATCCTGTCGACCCGCCGCCATCGCACACTCAGGCTCGACGATGTTGCCCGGCTCTGCCAGTCGATCGCCAAGGTCCGGCCCTTCGTTACCGCCCTCGACTGGTCGCCGGGCGCGGCGACGGACAGCGAAGGCCTGCGCGCCACCTTCCTGCCGACGGGGGGACAACGAGCCCAACTGGAGCTGTTTAAATAATGCAATGCGCTCGATAGGTATAGATTTTGGAACAAAAACAACATCATTATATCCCGAAATGCTACTCGAAAAATTTTACGAGCGTAGAGGACGATCTGTGTTTAAGAGATATTTGGAATAATAAAAATTACGCTCAAAAACCTGAGAAAGCGTTGCGGCAACAGTACATGTACTCGCAGCCGGTGCACGCAGAGCGTCGGTTTGATAACATCATCGAAAACTTTTTTTCGCAGGAAATAGAAACTGGATGGCCGTCTCTCGTAGATGCAATCAGAAATCGCAATAATATCAAGAAGGAAAATTGGGGAAATCTAATACAGTTTATGATTGCAACACATGTGCGTGTTCCAAATCGAATGAAAGCGATTATCGAAGCTTTACGCCAATGTGTGGTTCGAGCATCCGAATCCATTTCGGATGCAGCAACGGCAGATGTGAATGCGGAGTTCAGGAAAATTTATCCTTCTCCTGGAGATGACGCGAGCTTATCCAATCTCATTCGTAGTGGAAGAATCGCCGTAAATATCGATCCGCATCGCGCAGTATCCTCTTTACCGTATATTATAAAAAATCTTGATTCATTTATCAATATTGGAGAAAATCCCAGATTTTTGCATAACAGATCGAATGTCGATTTTATATCATCAGACAATCCTGTTGTATTCCATAATCGAACTAACGCGATCGAGAAAATCGTTCCATTCTCGTATTCGACAACCGAATCATGGGAGTTGATATTTCCTATCACGTCGAAGGTTGCATTATTCATGCAATCGGATTCTTCAATTAGGGACCAACACCGCGAGACATTTAGTGCAAAGACAGTTCAACGGATTAACACGAAAGTTGCGTTATATGCTGATCGGCATATTTTCGCTTCGTCGGCGAGCCATTTTCCAGAATGGCGAGAAAATTTGCAACAATGCCCCATACCGAAAGCAGACGAATGTTTGACCGAGGACGGGCTTGTATATCGATTGAAATACGAGTGGGGCGCGCCGTTGGAGGGACGGGAAAATTGGGAATACGATTTCAACCGAAGTGAGAGCCGATAGGTCCTCTGGATGCATAGTGCCATCCTTTCCTTCCCTGCGGATTTCGACGGTTGGCGCAAAGCCGCCCGCACGGCGCTGGCGCTCGGCATTCCGCCCGATGCGTTGAGCTTCGTCGTCGACGATGAAGCACCCGGCCTGTTCGCCGAGCCCTTGCCCGAAGCGCCCGCCGACGCCGCGCAACCGACGGTTCCAAAGGCCTTTCCTGACCTCTCCCGCAAGCTGCTCTGCCACGCCGATTCCGATCGGTTCGTCTTCGCCTACCGGCTGCTGTGGCGGCTGCAGACGGAAAAGAAGCTGCTCGAGATCGCGTCGGACCCGGATGTCCTGCGCGCCACCGCCATGGAGAAGGCGGTGCGGCGCGACAGCCACAAGATGAAGGCCTTCGTCCGCTTTCGCGAGGTCGAGGACGGCGAGGGCGGCAAGCACTACGTCGCCTGGTTCGAGCCGTTCCACCACGTGGTCGAACTGACTGCGCCGTTCTTCGCCCGGCGTTTCGCCGGCATGGTCTGGACGATCATGACTCCCGAGCGCTCGGTCCACTGGGATGGCGCGGAATTGGTATTTCTGCCGGGGGCGACCAAGGACATGCGTCCCAAGGACGACGACATGGAAGCGCTGTGGCTGACCTATTACGCCTCGATCTTCAACCCCGCGCGGCTGAAGGTGAAGGCGATGCAGGCGGAAATGCCCAAGAAATACTGGGCCAACATGCCGGAGACGGCGCTGATCAAGCAGCTTGTCGCGGGCGCCGATGCGGCGGCGCGTCGGATGATCGCAACCGCGCCGACCCTGCCGAGTTTCTCCCATGAGCGACGGATGGAGCGCGAGCAGATGGCGAAGACGAGCACAGCGCCCGATCACGCAGCGGGCGATGCGCGACCCGACAGCATCCGCGCGGCGCGCGCGGCGGCAAAGTCCTGCAAGGCTTGCCCCCTCTGGGAGCCGGCGACCCAGACGGTATTCGGCCAGGGACCGGACAATGCGCCGGTGATCTTCGTCGGCGAGCAGCCGGGCGACCAGGAGGATTTGGCCGGCGAGCCCTTCGTCGGCCCGGCCGGGAAGGTGTTCGATCAGGCGCTCGCCGCAGCCGGCATCGACCGGCGGCAGGCCTATGTCACCAACGCGGTGAAGCACTTCAAGTTCGTGCCGCGCGGCAAG
The DNA here is from genome assembly GCF_036549495.1 of Aurantimonas sp. C2-5-R2. NCBI lineage: Bacteria > Pseudomonadati > Pseudomonadota > Alphaproteobacteria > Hyphomicrobiales > Aurantimonadaceae > Aurantimonas > Aurantimonas sp. C2-5-R2. Next base: position 131,017 of record NZ_JAZHLJ010000001.1, on the reverse strand, counting down.
CGTCGCATCCATGCCAAGCCCAATGCCGGCGAGGTGAAAGCCTGCCGCTGGTGGCTGGATCTGGAACGCGAGCTGATCAAGCCGAAGTTGATCGTCGCCCTCGGCGCCACAGCGGCGCAGGCCGTGCTCGGCAGATCGGTGACCATTCGCGACGCCCGCTCGCGATTGATCGACCTCGACGAGGCGACCAAGCTGCTGGTCACCATCCACCCGTCCTATATCCTGCGGCTTCCCGACGAGGCGGTGCGGGCGCGCGAGAGCGAAGCGTTCGACGCCGACATGGCGATGGTGCTGGACTTCCTGCCGGAACTGAAGCTGGCGGCCTGATCAGCCGATCAGCACACTGCGGATCATCAAGCCCACGAGGCCCACCGCCGCGACGCCGCCGAGCCACAAGAGGACGAACCAGCCGATCCGCTTCCACAGCGGTCCGTCATCGCCGGCCCCGCCTCGGGCGCGGCTCAATGGTAGCCCTCGCCGGGGCGGACCTTGCCGCGGAACACCCAATAGGCATAGCCGGTATAGATCAGGATCATCGGGATCAGCACCGATGCGCCGACCAGCAGGAATTCCATCGAGGCATCCGGCGCGGCGGCCTCCCAGATGGTGACGTCAGGTGGAATGATGTTCGGGTAGAAGCTGATGCCGAGCCCGGCGAAGGCGAGCAGGAAGAGCGCCAGTGCGGACAGGAAAGGCCGCACGTCCTTGCCGGCGGCGAGCGACTGCAACAGGCTGAAGGCGGCGATGGCGGTGAGGATCGGCACCGGCGCCACATAGAGGATCTGCGGGAAAGCGAACCAGCGCAGGTAGAACTCCTCCTTCAAAAACGGCATCCACAGGCTGACCGCGCCCATCAGCAACAGCGTGCCGACCCCAGCGAAAAAGGCATAACGGCGCGCGATGTCGCGCAATTCCCCGTCGGTCTTCATCACCAGCCAGGTTGCGCCGAGCAGCGTGTAGCCGATGACGACGGCGCCACCGGTCATCAGCGAAAACGGCGTCAGCCAGTCGAACCAGCCGCCGGCATAGGCGCGGCCGGACACCTCGATGCCTTGGACCAGAGTGCCAAGGGCGATGCCCTGGCTGAGCGCCGCGACGAAGGAGCCGAAAAAGAACGAGACGTCCCAGAGCCAGCGGCCGCGCACGGTCTTGAACCGGTATTCGAAGGCGACGCCCCGGAAGATCAGCGCCAGCAGCATGGCGATGATCGGCGCATAGATCGCCGGCATGATGATCGCGTAGGCCAGCGGAAACACCGCGAACAGGCCGCCGCCGCCCAGAATCAGCCAGGTCTCGTTGCCGTCCCAGATCGGCGCGACGGTGTTCATCGCCGTGTCCCGGTTCTCGGTCCGGCCGAGGAGGGGAAACAGAATGCCGGTACCGAGGTCGAATCCGTCGAGAATGACATAGGCGATCACGGCGAAGGCGATGAGAAATGCCCAGAGAATCGCAAGGTCCATCGTCGTCTCCCTATTCGGCCGGATCTGCGGCGACTTCGCCTTCCAGACGCCCGGAGGACGCCAGCCCGGCGGTCCGGGTCGGGTGATCCAGCGTCTCTTCCTCGAAGGGTGTCGGGGGCTTCGACATCAGCCGCAGGATGTAGAAGGTGCCGGCGCCGAACAGCAGGAAATAGACGATGATGAAAGCCAGGAGCGACGCGCCGACGGCCTCCGCAGCGATCGGGGACACACTGTCCGCCGTTCGCAGGAGACCGTAGACGGTGAAGGGCTGTCGGCCGACCTCGGTGGTGATCCAGCCGGCGATGACGGCGACGAAGCCCATCGGCCCCATGGCGATCATCGCCCGCTGCAGCCAGGGACTTTCGTAGATCGAGCCGAAAACCCGGCGAAAGAGGGACCACAGCCCGATCCCCAGCATGGCGAAGCCGATGCCCACCATGATCCGGAACGACCAGAACACCACGGTCGCATTCGGCCAATCCTCGCGCGGGAAGGCGTCGAGCCCCTTCACCGTGCCATCGAGCGAGCGTGTGAGGATGAGCGATCCGAGATAGGGGATATTGACGGCGTAATTGGTCCGCCCTTCCTCCATGTCGGGAATGCCGAACAGGGTCAGCGGCATCGGCCCGTCGACATTGGTCTCGAAATGGCCCTCCATGGCAGCGACCTTGGCCGGTTGATGCTCTAGCGTGTTGAGGCCGTGCTCGTCGCCGGCGATGATCTGAAGTGGGGCGACGACCATCGCCATCCACAGCGCCATCGAGAACATCAACCGGGCGCTGGCGTTGTAGCGGTCGCGCAGCAGATGAAATGCGCCGACCGCCCCGACGACGAAGGCGGTCGTCAGATATGCGGCCAGCACCATGTGGACCAGACGGTAGGGGAAGGATGGGTTGAAGACGATCGCCCACCAGTCCTCCGGCACGAACTGGCCGACGGCATTGATCCCGTAGCCGGTCGGCGTGTGCATCCAGGAATTGACCGACAGGATCCAGAAGGCCGAAAACACCGTGCCGAGTGCGACGACGAACGTGGCGGCGAAATGCAATCTTGCGCCGACCCGCTTCTGGCCGAACAGCATGATGCCGAGGAAGCCGGCCTCCAGGAAAAACGCCGACAGCACCTCATAGCCCATCATCGGACCGAGGATCGGGCCCGTCTTGTCCGAGAACACCGACCAGTTGGTGCCGAACTGGTAGCTCATGGTGATGCCCGACACGACGCCCATGCCGAAGCTGATCGCGAAGATCTTTACCCAGTACTTGAAGGTATCCATGTAGACCGGCTTGCCGGTCGCCAGCCACAACCCTTCCAGCACAGCCAGATAGGAGGCAAGCCCGATCGAAAAGGCCGGGAAGATGATGTGGAATGCGATGGTGAAGCCGAACTGGACTCGGGCGAGAAGGACGGGATCGAAGCCTTCGAACATGGCGCTGCCTTCGGCTGTTCCTGCGACGCGGGTGTGCGCCCAACATAGGCCGCGTGCACCGCGTAAGAAGGTGCTCACGACGATTTTGCCATCCTCCGCTTGCCGTCGTTCCCAATGCTGCGCCACGCGATGTCGGGTTTCGCCGGCCCTTTCACCGCTGTTCAGTCCCATGGCCCGGCTGCTATAGGGGCGGCGATTGAGTGAGCGCGGGGGCGAAATGAACCAAAAACGGATGCGGGATGATCTCACCGCGATCTTCGAGCGGGCAGTGGCGGTCGCGCACCCTTCGACCATTCTGGCCGCACATTTGCCGAAGCCGCCCGTCGGACGGATCGTCATCCTCGCTGCGGGCAAGGCGGCGGCTTCGATGGCGGCGGCGGCCGTGGCGCACTATCGCGGCACCCACGCTGTCCCTGACGCCCGCCTGACCGGGATCGCCGTCACCCGCGACGGCTATGCGCTGGACGCTGGGCCGATTCCCGTCGTCGAGGCCGGCCATCCGCTGCCCAACGAACACGGGCTCGCTGCCACCGCGCGGGTTCTCGAGCTTGCCGAGGCGGCCGGCGAGGGCGATCTCGTGCTGGCGCTGATCTCGGGTGGAGGTTCGGCGAACTGGCTGCTGCCGGCCGACGGCGTCAGCCTCGCCGACAAGCAGGCCGTAACCAAGGCATTGCTGAGAAGCGGCGCCGGGATCGGTGAGATAAACTGCGTGCGCAAGCACCTGTCGAAGATCAAGGGCGGCCGGCTCGCCAAGGCTTGCGGCGACGCACGCCTCCTCACCCTGGCGATCTCGGACGTGCCGGGCGACGACCCGAGCGTCATTGCGTCCGGGCCGACCGTGCCCGATCCGACGACGCTCGCCGAGGCGCGGGCGATCATCGCAAAGCGCGGCATAGACCTGCCGCCATCGTGCAGGGCGGCGCTGGAAGACCCGGCGAACGAGTCGCCGAAGCCCGGCGATCCGATTTTCGCGGCGAGCGAATACCGGACCATCGCCACGCCGGCCGCCTCGCTTGAGGCCGCCGAAAGCGCCGCGACCGCGCTCGGCTACACCGTCCACAGCCTCGGCGCGGACGTCGAGGGCGAAGCGCGGGAGGTGGCGCGCGAGCATGCCCGCTTGGCCCTTGACGCCAAGGCGCGCGGCGAGCGGCTGGCGATCCTGTCCGGCGGCGAACTGACCGTGACGATCCGCGGCGAGGGGCGCGGCGGGCCGAACCAGGAATACGCTCTGGCGCTGGCCGTGGCGCTTGACGGCGAGCCCGGCGTCGCAGCGCTATCCGGCGACACGGACGGCACCGACGGCGGCACTGGGCTGGCCAGCGATCCGGCCGGTGCTTTCGTGCTGCCGGATACGCTGGCGCGGGCGAAAGCCGCAGGTATCGACGCCGAAGGGGCGCTGGCGCAAAACGATTCCACGAGCTTCTTCGAGGGTCTGGGCGACCTGTTCGTGCCGGGCCCGACCCACACCAACGTCAATGATTGCCGCATCATCCTCGTCGGATGAGCGGCCCGGCAGAAAAACGAGGCCAGCCATGAAACGCTCGCGCGTCAACGAGATCATTCGCCAAGGCGACGAATTCATCCGCTCCTTCGGCTACGTCATGCCGCCCTTCGCCTATCTCTCGCCCAGCGAGATGAAGTCCCGCCGCAGCGAACTGTCGGCGATCGTCGAGCGCCGGCTCGGCTGGGACGTCACCGACTACGCCAAGGGCGATTACGACAGGCTGGGCCTGTTCCTGTTCACCGTCCGCAACGGTGACAGCACCGACCTTCAGGCCGGACGCGGCATGCTGTACGCCGAAAAGATCATGATCTCGCGGCACGACCAGATATCGCCGATGCACCGCCACATCGTGAAGGCCGAGGACATCATCAATCGCGGCGGCGCAACGCTGGCGCTCGAACTCTTCGAGAGCGCGCCGGACGGGTCGGTTGATGAGGACGCCGAGGTCACGGTCGTCACCGACGGCCTCACCCGCAAGCTTCCCGCAGGCGGCATCCTCAAGCTGTCGCCGGGCGAGAGCGTAACGCTGCTTCCCGGCAATTGGCACGCCTTCTGGGGCGAAGGCGGCGACGTTTTGATCGGCGAGGTTTCGACCGTCAACGACGATCTCACCGACAACATTTTTCGCGAGCCGATCGGCCGCTTCGCCGAGATCGAGGAGGACGATGACCCGCTGCATCTGCTGGTGTCGGACTACGACACGTGGCTGTAAAACGCCGCCGCCGCTTGCTGTTTGTAAGCGTTTAGCTTACGTTGCACCCTGATGCGGTGAGTGATGATCAAGGACTTCAAAAGCAAGGCGCTGGAGCAGCTTTGGACGACCGGAGAATCGGCGAAAGTTCGGCCCGACTTGCAAAAGCGGATTCTTCGTCGTCTCGATGTGTTGGACGTGGCGCGCTCTATCGCGGATCTCAAAATGCCGGGCTTTGATTTTCATGCTTTGCACGGTTTCGATCCGACCCGGTACACCATCCACATCAACGGGCCTTGGTGTCTGACGTTTGAGTTTGAGGGTGCCGAGCCCAGCCGTATCGCTCTTGAGCAGTATCACTGAGGTTATCTCGATGACGGATATGTCTACAGATCGCGACCCGAATCGCTGTCCGACCCATCCGGGCGAGCTTCTGCGCGAGGACGTTCTGCCGGCCACGGGCCGCACCAAGACCGAAATCGCTGCCTTGCTCGGTATCTCTCGTCAGCAACTCTACGACATCCTGCGCGAAAAGAAGCCTGTATCGGCAGACGTCGCGGTACGCCTTGGCAAGTTGTTTGGAAATGGTGCGGGGTTGTGGCTCCGTATGCAGGCCGCTCACGACGCCTGGCATGCCGAGCGCGATGTCGATGTCAGCGCGATCCCGACCCTGACCGCTGCCTGAGCGATTCTGTGGACATGATGCCGCGCAGCTGACTCCACGGCACCGGCGCGTGGTATCCTGAACGTCCTGCCGGTTCTCGCTCCGAGTCGACCGGAACGGCACCCTCGATGACCACCCTTGCGGCGAAAAGACTCTCCATGACGATTGCCGTCGATCTCGGCACGACCCAAACCGGCGAACCGGCGGAGCTCGATCTGGAGGAGCTGCTGTCGACGCGTCTGCTCGTCCAGGGCAACTCCGGTTCGGGCAAGTCGCATCTGCTGCGCCGTCTTTTGGAACGCAGCGCCGACTGGGTGCAGCAGGCGATCATCGATCCCGAGGGCGATTTCGTCTCGCTGGCCGAGCGCTACGGTCATGTCGTTGTCGACGCCAACCGCACCCCGGCGGAACTGACGCGGATCGCGCGACGCATCCGGGAGCATCGCGCCTCGGTCGTGCTTGATCTGGAAGGGCTCGACGCCGAGGTGCAGATGATGTGCGCGGCCGCCTTCCTCAACGGGCTGTTCGACGCCGACCGCGCCCATTGGTATCCGATGCTGATCGCCGTCGATGAGGCGCATCTGTTCGCACCGGCGATGGCGGGCGAACACTCCGAGGAAGCCCGCCGGGCCTCGCTCGGCGCGATGACCAACCTCATGTGCCGTGGCCGCAAGCGTGGGCTTGCCGGCGTTATCGCGACGCAGCGGCTGGCCAAGCTCGCCAAGAACGTCGCGGCCGAGGCCTCGAACTTCCTGATGGGCCGCACCTTCCTCGACATCGACATGCAGCGCGCCGCCGACCTGCTCGGCATGGACCGGCGGGCGGCCGAGCGGTTTCGCGATCTGGAAACCGGCAATTTCGTCGCGCTCGGCCCGGCGCTGTCGCGGCGCCCGGTGCCGATCAGGATCGGCGCGGTCGAGACGGCGGGGCGCAGCGGCCGGCCCTCCCTGATGCCGTTGCCGGAAACGCCGCGCGAGACGATGGAGGATCTGATCTTCACCGTCAGCGAAGAGGACCGGGCGGCCGAGCGCCAGCGTCCGCAGCGGCCCTTCGCGAGCCCGTCGCAGCGCCTCGAGCCCGCGAACGCGCCGGTCGCGACCCACGAACTCCTGGAGCGCGTCTCCGCCGCGCCGTCGGTGTCCGAGCGGCACGAGCCGGTCGACGACGATCCGCGCTCGGCCGAGGAGCGCGCGGCGGCGGTCGACGCGATCTTCGCCGAGATGCTCGAAGACCCCGACGCCGCCTTCCGGCCGGTGCCTGTGCTCTACCAGGATTTCCTCACCCATTGCCGGCTGAAGCGTCTGCGCGGCGCCGAAACCGACATGGCGGCGTTCCGGCGGCGGCTGTCGCTGGCCCGGGCCGGCGTCTCCGTCGAGACCGAGGACGAGGCATGGCAGGCGGTGGTCGGGCGCGCCGCGGACCTGCCGGAAGAGATGCAGGGCGTCTATATGATGCTCGCGAGAGCCGCCCGCGACGGCGTGGAGTGCCCGTCCGACGAAGCGCTGGCCCGCGCCTATGGCAGCCATTCGCCGTCGCGCGGCCGGTTCCTTCTCAGCTTCATGGACGAGCGCGGCCTGATCACCGCCGACGCCGATTTTCGCGGCAACCGGGTCGTCACCATCGCCGGCACCGACTGGCGCACCTGCCTGCCGGAGGTCAAGCACGACGCGCTCGACGAGGCGCGGGCGCGGCGGGCGGCGCGGCTGGCCAGAAGCTGACGGATCGCCGCTCGGTGGACGCCGGCCGCAACGAAATGCCACTATCGGACACGGCGACCGCATCGATCAGGACCACCCGCCGCTGACAGGACACAGGCCGACGTGGCAGAACAACCGGGCGCCGCGCCTTCGGGGGGCATCGAGGGGCGCAAGAGCGATCATCTGGACATCGTGCTCGCCCCGTCGTTCGCAGCGCGGCGGGCGCCGAACGGCTTCGACCGCATCGTCTTCGAGCATGTGGCGCTGCCCGAGATCGCGCTCGCCGACATCGATCTGTCGACGACCTTCCTTGGCCGCCGGCTCAAGGCGCCGCTGCTGATCGCCTCGATGACCGGCGGCCTCGAACGATCGGCCCGGATCAACGCCCATCTCGCCGAAGCGGCCGAGGCGCTCGGCCTCGCCTTTGCCGTCGGCTCGCAGCGCATCGCGCTCGAAGGGCGCGGCTCCGGCGGCCTCGACCGGTCGTTGCGCGCCCTGGCCCCGAGCATTCCGATCCTCGGCAATATCGGCGCGGCGCAGCTGGCGCTCGGATACGGTCCCGACGAGGCGCGTCGGGCGGTCGAGATGATCGACGCCGACGCGCTGATCGTCCATCTCAATCCGCTGCAGGAAGCGGTGCAGTCCGGCGGCGACACCGACTGGCGCGGCGTCCTCGCCGCGATCGAGGCGCTGGCGCGGGCGCTGACGGTGCCGGTCGTGGTCAAGGAAGTCGGCGCGGGCCTGTCCGGCCGGCTGGCGCGACGGCTGGTCGATGCCGGCGTCCAGGCGATCGACGTCGCCGGCGCGGGCGGCACCAGCTGGGCCGCGGTCGAGGCGGAGCGGGCGGTCGATGCCGGAACGCGCGAAACGGCGCTGGTGTTTTCCGACTGGGGCATTGCGACGCCGCGCGCGATCGTCGAGGTGCGCGCCGCCTGCCCGGATACGGTCGTCATCGGCTCGGGCGGGGTGCGCAACGGGCTCGACGCGGCCAGGGCGATCCGGCTCGGCGCCGATCTCGCCGGCCAGGCGGCGGCCTCGCTGCCCCATGCCGAGCGCTCGGCGGAAGCGGTCGTCGACCACTTTCGCCAAATCATCCAGCAGCTGCGCATCGCCTGTTTCTGCACCGGCTCGGCCGACCTCGCCGCATTGCGTCAGGCGGTTCTGCTGGAGTGGTGAGGGGCTTTTCTCCATGCGCCAGCGCCTCCGCACCCGATCGGGCCGGAGAGGGTTCTCTGTCCCGTCCTTAAGTTTCGCGGCTTCGCCGCTCACTGACGGGTCCCTGATGCCGCTCCCAACAAGCGACGGAACGCCGGAGGCGAACCCTCCGAGCTGTTATGTGTAACGGTCCGCCTCCGGCGTTCCGCACGATGGGTGCCAAGGACACGCACGGGCTCTCGGTTCCCGTGCGTCGCCGCACCATTCGCCTGCCGGCCCAACCTTTCGGCCAGGACCGGACGGGCTGTGGGATGCCGCCGGGAGGAGCACGACCTCCAGGCCGGCGGCATGCCGCCTTCCCCGCAGAACGGAAGGCAGGCGCGGCCGTCACCAGGCCCGGTTCCCGCCGCTCCGGAAGCGGCCGAAACCGGCACCGCCCGCCAGGGATCACTCCCCTTTGGCCCAACGAACGATCCCGGCGATCGTCCGCGCCCGTTCCTTCGACTGGCTCAGGATGGGCCGGCGGTGAAGTGATTGTGCGGGAGAGTGAAAGGGGTGAGGATAAGTTTTTTTCGTCGGCGCGATTGTCTCGAACGCACGCGAACCCTTCTTACGCCGTCGAAGCTGAGGGCGCCGGCATCCAAACCGCGTCATCCCGGCCTTGAGCCGGGACCCATGCCGCGACTTTTATTCCATCTTGTCCGGCGACGGATTGGCGGCTCAAGCGGCTTGGAATGGATCCCGGCTCAAGGCCGGGATGACGACTGTCTTGAACGATTTCGCCAATCTCCGAGGCGAAGGATGATGCTCGGCATATCGGCTCGGCGCCTTCCCTCCCACCCCCTTCGACGGGCTCAGGAGGGCAAGGAGAGCCCTGGCCTGCAACGGTTTCGGCATCTTGCCCCGAGCCGGGCAAAGAATGACCGCACAGGCCCGCAATATCCGCCTCTTCGCGCCGAACTTGTCCCCGTCCTTCGGCGGTCCCGTAGCATCGAGATGGTCGATGGCGAGGGATGGGCATGGGAAGACGAGAGGCCGTAGAAGACAGTGTGGCAGCGGATGTGCCGCTCGCCAGCTTGCGAGCCCAGATCGCCGGACTGCGTGTCACCGTGGCGGCGCTGCGGCTGAAATCGCTGGCCTTCAAGGCCGGCTTCCGCCCGGGTCAGGAACGCCACCCGAAGGGCAGCGGACGCGTCTCCGGCCGCTGGCGGCGCGAAGCCACCCGCAAGCCTCTGGACGTCGATATCCCCGGCCCCAGGAAGACACCGGCGGCCGATGGATCGCCGAAGACGCCGCCGAAAAGCCCGCGGCTGAAACTGCCGAAGCCCGGCATCGGCCACAATGGCGGCCCGCCGCTGGAGGACCCGCCGGAACTGCCGAAGCGCGATCCGGGTACTTCGAAGGGGCGCACGGCCGTCGCCAAACGGATGGCGCGCTGGCTACTGACAGCGCTGAGCCGGGCGCCGGACCCCAGAATCAGGTTGGTTGCGCAAGCCATCCAGGCGGTCGGCTGGCTGACGGGCGCCTTCGACTCGATCGAGACCTATCTCGACGAGCCGAAATCACTCGACAAACTGCGGCGCGCGGTGAAGGCTGAGAAAGGCAGGAAGGGCACCGACGTCCATCATATCGTCGAGAAGGAATCGGCCTATCAGGACGGATTCACGACACGTCAGATCGAGGGACCGGATAACCTTGTGCGCATCCCGCGCTACAAACACCACGAGATCAACGGGTGGTACCAAAGACAGAATCCGGACTTCGATTGGCAATCGCCTCGCGACCATTTACGCGGACGAAGCTGGGAGGAGCGCGTAAAAATCGGTATCGAACAACTCGTTGACAAGGGAGTGCTGAAGCCATGAAAAAACTTCCGCTGGATAGGCTGCATCGCGCCACGCTCTCCGAACTCCTCGATGACTATGTCCGGATGAGCCGCCGGCAATACGACGTGAATATGATTGACGACTTCCGCGCCTACAACGCCACCGTGCCCCGGCAGATCGCACTCGAAGCCGAATTGAAACGCCGGGAAGGCGATCAGAGGCGAGCTCTTCTGTCCTTGTTCGATCATCCGAATATGCAGGTACGGCTCAATGCGGCCAGGGCGACACGGCCGGTGGCCCCAGAAGCCGCCCGCAAGATGTTGCAGGACATCGCCGCGTCGCGTTATTTTCCCATGGCAGGCGACGCCGGCAGTTCGATCCGGGCCTGGGATCAGGGCATCTGGAAACCGGATTGAGGGCGACGTGACCGGGAGCACTCAAGCAGCGAAAAGAGACTATCGATCGTTCTCGATCGAACAACTCGTCGCGGCGTTCGTCGCCGTCAGCCTCGAACAGTCCGAGGCGCTGCATGACCGAAAGATCGCCCGCTATAATCGGCTTTATCGTGATTACGCAGCGATCGAAGAAGAGCTGAGATCACGCGAGAGCGATCAGCGCCGCGCCTTGCGGCCGTTATTCGACCATATCAACGCGCAGGTGCGCATGAACGCCGCCTTCTCGACCCTCGCCGTCCTGCCGGAGGAGGCCAAGGAAGCGCTGCGGCTCATTCATCTCAGGCGCGAATATCCGCAAGCCGCGGATGCCATCGGCATGCTCGAGGATATCGAGAAGGGTCGGTTCATTCCCGATGTCGGCCGGGTGGATCTGCAAGGTCAGCGGTAGTGAGACCGATCAATCTGACGACCGCGAGCGTCGCCGATCTCGTCGCCTATTTTGCCGAATTGGGGGTGGCGGAGGACGAGGCGGAGTTGCGCTCCGCCCAAGCAACGATCAACCGGCTGGTGCGGCGGCGATTTGCCGTCGAGAACGAATTGAAGGCGCGCGCCGGCGACCAGCGGCGCCAGCTTCGCCGCTACTTCAACTATCCGAACATTCAGGTGCAGCTGAACGCGGCGACCGCGACGCTGGCATTGTTTCCGGCGGAGGCGCGGCGCAAGATCGAGGAGATCGCGAGCTGGAAGGTTGGATCCCACTCAGCCGATGCCGGCATGCGGCTGTCGAATCTCGACAGGGGCGTGTTCAAGCCGAAGTAATACGCCCCCCTTACCCCTCTGCGACCATCCCCTCGGCCGGGTAGAGCTTGCCGAGCAGCGGCAGGTGGACGGCGCCGCGCTTGACGAGAAACTCCTTGAAGGCGATCTCGGCCGGCGCCGGCATGCGCTCCTTGCGGCCGACCGCGTGCCATTGCCGGCGAATCGGCAGATGCTCCACGTCGAGAATGACCAGCCGCCCCATTTCCACCTCGAAGGCGATGGTGTGGGCCGAGATGAAGGCGATGCCGAGCCCGGCCATCACCGCCTGCTTGATGGTCTCGTTCGAGCCCATCTCGACGCTGACCTCGTCCAGCTCGCCCGGATGGCCGGCGAAGAAGCCTTCGAGCGAGGCGCGGGTGCCCGATCCCGGTTCGCGGATGATGATGGTCTCCTTGAGCAGCCGCGCCCGGTCGATGTCGCGGGCGTTGGCGAGCGGATGCTCGGGCGGTGCGATCATCACCAGCGGATGGTCGCCGAACACCATCGCCTCGACCGGAAACTCGATCGGCGGCCGCCCCATCAGCGCGATGTCGAGGCGATAGGATTTGAGATCGCGGATGATCTCCAGCCGGTTGCCGACGGTCAGCTTGATCTCGATGGCCGGATATTCGCGCCGGAACGCGGCGATCAGCCGGGGCGCGAAGTATTTCGCCGTCGACACCACGCCGAGCCGAATCGTGCCCGAGCGCACGCCCTTGATCGCCAGGATCTCGTCGGAGAGGGCCCGCAGCGTCGTCTCGATGGCGTTCGCCGCCTCCAGCACCGCCGCGCCGGCCACGGTCAGCCGCATGCCCTCGCGGGTGCGATCGAACAATGCCAGTCCGCAATCGTCTTCCAGCTGCTTTACCTGTAATGTCACCGCCGGCGCCGTCAGGCCGAGCTGCCGGGAGGCGGCGGCGATCGTCCCGTGATGGTCGATCGCCTGTATTGATCGCAGCTGTCGCAATGTGAGGTTACGCATACCCGATCCATAATTTAATTTATCGATCGGGTAAAGATAATGAATTTTACTTAGCTCCAAGCGCCATCCAACATCCTTCCAACGACGGGTGAACGGCGACGCAGAGCTTCGACGCCACCCAGGAGGAAAACATGCCCTCGTCTCTCGACGCCTATCTTCAGTCCGCCGCGGGCTCCGACCCGACCCGCAAGAAGGTCGCCGAAACGGTTCGCCAGCTGGCCGTGGCCGCCGTCAAGCTGCGCAACACCATCATCAATGGCGGCGGCGACAATCTCGGCTCGTCGCGCGAGGCGACCAACGCCGGCGGCGACGTGCAGAAGGAACTCGACGTCGTCGCCGACCGGCTGTTCATGGACGCCGCGAAGGCGTCGGCCATCGCCTTCTACGGGTCGGAGGAACAGGACGAACCGGTAACGCTCGACCCGGCCGGGACGCTCGCTCTGGCGATCGATCCGCTGGACGGCTCGTCCAACATCGACACCAATGTCTCGGTCGGCACGATCTTCTCGATCTTGCCGACGGCCGACGAACACAGGGCGGACCCCGCCTCGGTGTTCCAGCAGCCGGGCTCGCGCCAACTGGGCGCCGGCTTCTTCATCTACGGGCCGCAGCTGTTGCTGGTGCTTTCGCTCGGCAACGGCACCAGCGTCTTCATCTTCTCGCCCGGCTCTAGCGGCTTCGTCGAGCTGAAGGGGGCGGTAGAGATTCCCGACCGGACCAGCGAGTTCGCCATCAACGCGTCGAACTATCGGCACTGGGACCCGCAGATCCGCAACTATATCGACGATTGCCTGGCCGGCGCGGAGGGGCCGCGCGAGCGCGAGTTCAACATGCGCTGGATCGCCTCGATGGTCGCCGACGGCTACCGCATCCTGGTGCGCGGCGGCATCTTTCTTTATCCGGGCGATGCAAGGAAGGGCTACGCCAAGGGCCGGCTACGGCTGGTCTACGAGGCCAATCCGGTCGCCTTCTGCGTCGAGAACGCCGGGGGAGTGGCGACCGACGGCATCAACCGCATTCTGGACATCGTGCCGGAAGGACTGCATGCCCGCACGCCGCTGGTGTTCGGCTCGCGGCGCGAGGTCGAACGGGTCGGCCGCTACATCGCCGATCCGGCGGCGCTGAGCGAGCGCTCGCCGTTGTTCGGCAAGCGCAGCCTGTTCAGAGCCTGATTTAAGACGGTTGCCTGGGAGGGAGTGCCCCGGCACCGGGAGGAGACGCCAAGACATGTCGGCCAAGCATCCGATCATCGCCATTACCGGCTCGTCCGGCGCCGGGACGACGTCGGTGAAGAACATCTTCGACCAGATCTTCCGCCGCGAGCAGGTGAAGGCGGTGTTCATCGAGGGCGACGCGTTCCACCGCTACGATCGTCAGGCGATGAAGGACAAGATGGCCGACGAGGAGCGCCAGGGAAACCGCCACTTCTCGCATTTCAGCCCCGAGGCGAACGTCCTCGACAAGTTGCAGGCGGTGTTTTCGGACTACGGGCGCGAGGGGCGCGGTGAGACCCGGCACTACGTCCATGACGAGGCCGAGGCGAAGCTCTACGGCGCGGCGCCCGGCACCTTTTCGGACTGGACGGAACTGGAGGAGGGCAGCGATCTTCTGTTCTACGAGGGCCTGCATGGCTGCGTGAAGGCCGACGCGGTCGATCTCGCCGCGCTCGCCGATCTGAAGATCGGCGTCGTGCCGGTGATCAATCTCGAATGGATCCAGAAGATCCACCGCGACAAGGCCTCGCGCGGCTATTCCACCGAGGCGGTGATGGACGTGATCCTGCGCCGCATGCCGGACTACGTGAAATACATCTGCCCGCAATTCGCCCGCACCAACATCAACTTCCAGCGCGTGCCGATCGTCGATACGTCCGACCCGTTCATCGCCCGCTGGATCCCGACGGCGGATGAATCGATGATCGTCATCCGCTTCGCCAACCCGCGCGGCATCGACTTTCCGTATCTGCTGTCGATGATTCCCGGCAGCTTCATGTCGCGCGCCAATTCCATCGTCGCCCCGGGCAACAAGCTCGACATCGCCATGCAACTCATCCTGACGCCGCTGATCATGCAGCTGATGGAAAAAAAGCGCCGCGCGTCCTGAGCGCTGATCGACGGGATCGCCCGTCGACCAGGACCGACGCGGCCCGTTCCAAGGAGACCAGACCCCTATGGCCAAGATCACCCTCCGCCAGCTTCTCGATCACGCCGCCGAGAACGACTACGGCGTCCCCGCCTTCAACATCAACAACATGGAGCAGGGGCTGGCGATCATGGAAGCGGCCGCCAAGAGCGACGCGCCGGTGATCATGCAGGCCTCGCGCGGGGCGCGCTCCTACGCCAAGGACATCATGCTGTCGAAGATGATGGAGGCGCTGGTCGAGATGTTCCCGCAGATCCCGGTTTGCATCCATCAGGACCACGGCAACAACGAACAGACCTGCCTCTCCGCGATCCGCCACGGCTTCACCTCGGTGATGATGGACGGTTCGCTGGAAGCCGACATGACGACGCCCGCCTCCTACGACTACAATGTCGACATCACCGAGCGGGTGACGCGGATGGCCCATTGGGTGGGCGCCTCGGTCGAGGGCGAGCTCGGCGTGCTCGGCTCGCTGGAGACCGGCGAGGGCGAGAAGGAGGACGGCGTCGGCTTCGAGGGCAAGCTGTCGGAAGACCAGCTTCTGACCGACCCGGAGCAGGCCGTCGACTTCGTCCGCCGGACCAAGGTGGATGCCTTGGCGATTGCGATGGGCACCTCGCACGGCGCCTATAAGTTCACCCGCAAACCCGACGGCGAGATCCTCGCCATGCACATCATCGAGGCGATCCACCAGAAGCTGCCGAACACGCATCTGGTCATGCACGGCTCGTCCTCGGTGCCGGAGGATCTGCAGGCGATCATCAACAAATACGGCGGCAAGATGCGCGAAACCTATGGCGTACCGGTCGAGGAGATCGTCCGGGGCATCAGGCACGGCGTTCGCAAGGTCAATATCGACACCGATTGCCGCATGGCGATGACCGGCCAGTTCCGTAAGGTCGCGATGGAAAGGCCGGAGGAGTTCGATCCGCGCAAGTTCCTGGTGCCGGCGATGGAGGCGCTGAAGACGCTCTGTCTCGATCGCTACGAGTGCTTCGGCTGCGCCGGCCAGGCCGGCAAGATCCGGCCGCTGCCGCTCGACGAGATGGCCGTGCGCTACGCCAAGGGCGAACTCGAACCGCGCATCGCAATGCGCGAAGCCGCCGAGTAGGGCGGACCGCCACCTGACCGGGTAGTCGGCCGGGCGGCAAACGAACCGACAGTGCTGAATCGGAACGGCGCGGGGGATCTCCTCGCGGCGAACGGAGAAGGCGTGCCGAAATTGCTGAGCCGGCGATGGCGCACGTCACCACGGATCCAGGAAGGAGACCGCTATGCAACAGGCCTCACAAACCATCAAGGGCAAGGACCGCTACAAGTCCGGCGTCATGGAATACCGCAAGATGGGTTATTGGGAGCCCGACTACGAGCCGAAGGAAACCGACGTCATCGCCTGTTTCCGGATTACCCCCCAGGACGGGGTCGATCCGATCGAGGCGGCCGCGGCAGTCGCGGGAGAAAGCTCCACGGCGACATGGACCGTGGTGTGGACCGACCGGCTGACGGCGGCGGAAAAGTACCGCGCCAAGGCGTATCGCGTCGACCAGGTGCCGAATACCGAGGATCAGTATTTCGCCTATATCGCCTACGATCTCGACCTGTTCGAATCGGGCTCGATCGCCAATTTGACCGCTTCGATCATCGGCAACGTGTTCGGCTTCAAGCCGCTGAAGGGTCTTCGGCTCGAGGACATGCGGCTGCCGACGGCCTATGTGAAGACCTTCCAGGGGCCGGCGACAGGCATCGTCGTCGAGCGCGAGCGCCTCGACAAGTTCGGCCGGCCGCTGCTCGGCGCGACGGTGAAGCCGAAGCTCGGCCTGTCCGGTCGCAATTACGGCCGCGTCGTCTACGAGGCGCTGAAGGGCGGGCTCGACTTCACCAAGGACGACGAGAACATCAACTCGCAGTCCTTCATGGATTGGCGCGAACGCTTCTTGTACTGCATGGAGGCGGTCAACAAGGCGCAGGCCGCCACCGGCGAGATCAAGGGCAGCTATCTCAACGTCACCGCGGCGACGATGGAAGACATGTACGAGCGCGCCGAGTTCGCCAAGGAACTCGGGTCGAGCATCATCATGATCGACCTCGTCATCGGCTGGACGGCGATGCAGTCGATGGCCAAGTGGGCGCGCCGCAACAACATGATCCTGCACCTGCACCGGGCCGGCCACTCGACCTATACGCGCCAGAAGACCCACGGCGTGTCGTTCCGCGTCATCGCCAAATGGTCGCGGCTGGCCGGCGTCGATCACATCCACGCAGGCACCGTCGTCGGCAAGCTCGAGGGCGATCCGGCAACGACCAAGGGCTATTACGACATTTGCCGCGACGAGTTCACGCCGCAAAAACTCGAAAACGGCATCTTCTTCGACCAGCCCTGGGCCTCGCTGAACAAGGTGATGCCGGTCGCCTCCGGCGGCATTCACGCCGGCCAGATGCACCAGCTGATCGACCTTCTGGGCGAGGACGTGGTGCTGCAGTTCGGCGGTGGCACCATCGGTCACCCTATGGGCATCGCGGCCGGCGCGACGGCCAACCGCGTGGCGCTGGAATGCATGATCCTCGCCCGCAACGAGGGCCGCGACATTCTCAACGAGGGGCCGGATATCCTCAACCAGGCGGCCAAGACCTGTACGCCGCTGAAGCAGGCGCTCGATACCTGGAAGGACGTGACCTTCAACTACACATCGACCGACTCGCCCGATTATCAGGTGACGGCGACGGCTTCGGCTTAATCGGCTTTAGAACAATGGAATCGACCCTCACCCGGCCTCCGCCTCGCTTGGCCACCCTCTCCCGCAGGCGGGAGAGGAACCCGTTGACCTCGGCGCCTTCCTTGTTGCCGCGTTCGAACGCGGCGCGCCCGTTCCTCTACCCAGCGGGGAGAGGGTGGATGCGAGCGTTAGCGAGCAGCCGGGTGAGGGCTTCATAGAACTCAGACAGATCAGGAGATCACACCATGCGCGTTACCCAGGGAGCCTTTTCGTTCCTGCCCGACCTGACCGACAAGCAGATCACCGCACAGGTGCAATACTGCCTCGACAATGGCTGGGCGGTGAATCTGGAATACACCGACGACCCGCATCCCCGGAACACCTATTGGGACATGTGGGGTCATCCGATGTTCGACATCGCGGACGCGGCCGGCGTGATGATGGAGCTGACGGCGTGCCGCAAGGCCTATGGCGACCGCTACATCCGCATGTCGGCCTTCGATTCCACCCATGGCTGGGAATCGGTGAAGCTCAGCTTCATCGTCAACCGGCCGAAGGAAGAGCCCGGTTTCCGCCTGCGTCGGCAGGAGATGGAGGGTCGCAACATCCGCTACACCACCGAGACCTACGCCACCGACAAGCCGGAGGGCGAGCGGTATTCGGTGTAGGGCCAGCCCGAGATCATCGAAGCTGCGTTCTTCTCCCCGAGGGGGAGAAGTCCCGGCAGGGGATGAGGGGGCTCGTCGCGGATGTGGAAGAGAAGGCGCTTTTTGGAGCGAACCTTCCGCCGCCGCGGAAAACACCCTCATCCGGCCGTCGCTTCGCGCCGTCCACCTTCTCCCCGGCGGGGAGAAGAATGGCGCCTCGGCTTGAGGCGCCTCCACTCCGCGGTCCAGACAGGAGCCACTCCCATGGACATTGATCCGAAGGCCGACGCGGCCCAACGCGATGAGACGCCGACGACCGTCGACCTCAGGCGCGAATACGAGGATGCCGGTGTCAGGGACGTGCTGGAAGAGCTCGATCGCGATCTCATCGGTTTGGCGCCGGTGAAGAAGCGCATTCGCGAGACCGCGGCGCTGCTTCTGGTCGAGCGGGCCCGCCGCCGGCTCGGCCTCGCCCACGAGACACCGACGCTGCACATGAGCTTCACCGGCAATCCGGGCACCGGCAAGACGACGGTGGCGATGAAGATGGCGAATCTGCTCCATCGGCTCGGCTACATCCGCAAGGGCCATCTCGTCTCGGTCACCCGCGACGACCTTGTCGGCCAATATATCGGCCACACCGCGCCGAAGACGAAGGACATCCTCAAGAAGGCGATGGGCGGCGTCCTGTTCATCGACGAGGCCTATTATCTCTACCGCCCAGAGAACGAGCGCGACTACGGCCAGGAGGCGATCGAGATCCTGTTGCAGGTGATGGAGAACCAGCGCGACGACCTCGTCGTCATCCTCGCCGGCTATACCGACCGGATGGACACGTTCTTCGAGTCGAATCCCGGATTTCGCTCGCGCATCGCCCACCACATCGACTTTCCCGACTATTCCGACGACGAGCTCCTGCGCATTTCGGTCGGTATGCTGGAGCGGCAGAACTATCACCTCGCCGACGATGCCAAGGCGGTGCTGGCGCGCTATGTCGAGCGGCGCCGGGCGCAGCCGCATTTCGCCAACGCCCGCTCGATCCGCAATGCCCTCGACCGGGCGCGGCTCAGACAGGCCAACCGGCTGTTCGAAACCGCCGAGGGGCCCTTGAACGCCGAAGCGCTTTCGCGCATCGAGGCGGTGGACATTTCCGCCAGCCGCGTCTTCAACGACCCGCCCGGCCGGGACGACGACAGCACGCAGGAGACCCCATGACCAAGCCCGTCATCATTGCCCCCTCGATCCTCTCGGCGGACTTTTCGCGCCTCGGCGAAGAGGTCGCGGCGGTCGACAAGGCCGGCGCCGACTGGATACATCTTGACGTGATGGATGGGCATTTCGTGCCGAACATCACCTTCGGCCCGCCGATCGTCAAAGCCGTCCGCGGCGCCTCGAAGAAGGTGTTCGACTGTCATTTGATGATCGAGCCGTGCGACCCGTATCTGGAGGCCTTCGCCGAGGCCGGCTGCGATATCATCACGGTGCATGCCGAGGCGACGAAGCATCTCGATCGCTCACTGCAGGCGATCCGCGCACTCGGCAAGAAGGCCGGCGTCTCGCTCAACCCGTCGACGCCGGAAAGCGTCATCCAATACGTGCTCGACCGGCTCGACCTCGTTCTCCTGATGACGGTCAATCCGGGTTTCGGCGGGCAGGCCTTCATCCCCTCGGTCATCGACAAGGTGCGCCGGGTCAAGGCGATGATCGGCGACCGCGACATCCATATCGAGATCGACGGGGGCGTGACTCCCGAGACGGCCCCGCTGGTGGTCGAGGCCGGCGCCGACGTGCTCGTCGCCGGCTCGGCGATCTTCAAGGGCGGCACGCCGGCGCATTACGAAGCCAACATGAAAGCGATCCGCGCGGCGGCGGGGGCGGTGTCGAAGGCCGCCTGAGTTCTTCCCTCTCAGGATGCCCTGTTGCCGCGCGGTGTCGAAAAGGCCCGCGCGGTCTTTATTTCAAGCCGTCACCCCTTTGCCCCCAAGCATCGTCGAAGACGAGGTCGTCGAGATCGAGGCGCCGTCGCCAGCCCTTTGCCTGTAACTCGGGCTCGTCGTAAAGCCGATCGACATAGCCGACGCACAGATAGGCGACGACGCTGATCTCTTCCGGGATCTCCAAGATATCGCGCAATTCCGGCTCGTGATAGATCGACACCCAGCCCACGCCGACGCCATCGGCCCGCGCCGCGAGCCACAGATTCTGGACGGCGCAGACGGTCGAATAAAGGTCCATTTCCGAATTGTGCGTGCGGCCGATGACGACCGGGCCGCCACGGCTCCGGTCGCAGGTGACGCAGATATTGAGCGGCGCCTTGCGGATACCCTCGAGCTTCAGCGTCCGGTAGGTGGCCTGCCGCCCGTCGGTGAACATCTCCGCGGCTTCCTCGTTCGCCCGGCTGAAGGCGGCGTGAACGCGGTGGCGCACCGCCGAATCGCGGACCAGAACGAAGTTCCACGGCTGCATGAAGCCGACCGAGGGCGCGTGATGGGCGGCCTCCAGCAGCCGGCGGACCACGTCGTCGGGCAATGGTCGCGGCAGGAACTCGTCGCGCACGTCCCGCCGCGTTTCGATCGCGCGATAGACCGCCGCGCGCTCCGCATCGTCGAAGGCTCCGGCCGGTCGCGGGCTTGGCTTTTCCAGCATCTCTGCTCCTTCGGCTTTGGGTCGAGGCGCAGCTATGCTCCGGATTCGCGGCTGTTGGCAATGGTGCTTTCCACCCGCCCTTGAAGCGCTGCCCACAGCCTTCTAGACCTGTGCTCGGCAGCGGCGCACTCCGGCCGCGACAGGGGAGGAACCGGCTTGGATTTTGCGCTGACAGACGAGCAGAGCCAGATCTTCGCGATGGCGCGGGATTTCGCCGTCGAGAAGATGGCGCCCCACGCGGCAAGCTGGGAGGAAGACAAGGCACTGCCGCGCGACGTCCTGAAGGAACTCGCCGGCCTCGGCATGGCGGCGATCGTCGTGCGCGACGATTACGGCTCCGGCCTGACGCGGCTCGACGCTGCGCTGATCTTCGAGGCGCTGTCCTATGGCGACCCGTCGGTGTCGGCGTTCCTGTCGATCCACAACATGGTCGCCTGGATGGTCGACTCGTTCGGGACGGAGGAGCAGCGGGCCGAGTGGCTGCCGAAGCTCAGCAGCATGGACAAGGTCGCGAGCTACTGCCTGACCGAGCCGGGCTCGGGTTCGGACGCGGCGGCGCTTCGAACCAGTGCCAAGCCCGACGGCAACGGCTATGTGCTGAACGGCACCAAAAGCTTCATTTCGGGTGCCGGTTTTTCCGACTTCTATGTCGTCATGGCGCGGACCGGCGAGGCGGGACCGAAGGGCATTTCGGCGATTCTGGTCGAGAACGGAGCGGACGGTCTGTCGTTCGGGGCGCAGGAAAAGAAGATGGGCTGGCTGGCCCAACCGACCGCCGAAGTGCGCTTCGAGGACTGCAAGGTGCCGGGCGGCGCGTTGCTCGGCGAGGAGGGCAAGGGCTTTGCCTATGCCATGATGGGGCTCGACGGTGGCCGGCTGAACATTTCGGCCTGCGCGCTCGGCGCGGCGCAGGCCGCGCTCGACAAGTCGGTCGCCTACATGAAGGAGCGCAAGGCCTTCGGCAAGAATCTGACCGAGTTCCAGGCGCTGCAATTCCGGCTCGCCGACATGGAGACCGAATTGCAGGCGGCGCGCATCTTCCTGCGCCAGGCGGCGTGGAAGCTGGACACCAAGGCGCCGGACGCGACCAAGCACTGCGCCATGGCCAAGCGCTTCGTCACCGACACCAGCTTCAACGTCGCCAACATGGCGCTGCAGCTGCATGGGGGCTACGGCTATCTCGCCGATTACGGCATCGAGAAGATCGTGAGGGATCTCCGCGTCCATCAGATCCTCGAGGGCACCAACGAGATCATGCGGATGATCACCGCCCGCGCGCTTCTGGCCGAGCACGGGTGAGCGCGGTGCGGGACGAGACGACGATCGACGACGTGCTGATCCGGGTCGAGGGGTGGGCCGGGCGGATCACGCTGAACCGGTCGAAGGCGCTGAATGCGCTGACCTGGGAGATGGCGCGGGCGATCGAGGCGGCGTTGCGCGATTGGGCGGTGAACGAGACCGTGGCGCTGGTGATCATCGACGCGGCGGGCGAGCGGGCATTCTGTGCCGGCGGCGACATTGCCGAGCTTTACCAGCACGGCCGCGCTGGCGAGTTCGCCTACGGCCAGCGCTTCTGGGCCGAGGAATACCGGCTGAACCGGCTGATCGCCCATTACGACAAGCCCTATGTCGCGGTGATGGACGGCATCGTCATGGGCGGCGGCGTTGGACTGGCGGCCCATGGCGGCCACCGCATCGTGACCGAACGCTCGATGGTGGCGATGCCCGAATGCGGCATCGGTCTCGTGCCCGACGTCGGCGGCTCGCTGATCCTGGCGACGGCGCCGGGGCGGCTCGGCGAATATCTCGGCACGACCGGCTTTCGCATGGGCCCCGCCGACGCGATCCTCGCCGGTTTCGCGGATGTTTACGTGCCGTCCGAGCGCTTGGCCGACCTCGTTGCCCGGCTGGTCGAGACAGGCGATCCGGCGGTGATCGACGCCTTCGCCGAGATGCCGCCCGAAGGTGAGCTGGCCGGGCGGCGCGGGGCGATCGACGCCTTGTTCGGCGCGTCCTCCGCCGCCGCGATCGTCGCCGCGCTGGAAGTCGATGGCGGTGAATTCGCCGAAACGACGCTTAAGGCGATCCGGCGCGGGTCGCCGATCTCGGTGGCGGCGACGCTGGCGATCGTGCGCGCTGTGCGCGAGGACCCGACGATCGAGAACGCGCTCACCCGCGAATACCGCTTCACCTTCCGCAGCCAGCAGGAGGGCGATTTCCTCGAAGGCATCCGCGCGGCGGTGATCGACAAGGACCGCCAGCCGCAATGGTCCGTGGCGCGCATCGAGGACCTGCCGCAGGAGCGGGTGGACGCGATCTTGGCGCCGCTCGGCGATAACGAACTCACATGGGAGGAACGGGCATGAGGATCGGCTTCATCGGTCTCGGCAATATGGGCGCGCCGATGGCGAAAAACCTGGCCAAGGCCGGCCACGACGTCACCGGCTTCGATCCGGCGGGGGTCAGCGTCGACGGCGTTGCGTCGGCGGATTCCGCCGAGGGCGCGGTGCGGAACATGGACGCCATGATCACCATGCTGCCGAACGGTGCGATCGTCCGCGCCGTGCATGCCGACATCGTCAAGCTCGCCGACAAGGGCGCGCTGATCATCGATTGTTCGACGGTTGACGTCGACAGTGCCCGCGCGGTTCACGAGCTCGCCGAAGCGGCGGGGCTCTTGTCGCTCGACGCGCCGGTCTCCGGCGGCACCGGAGGAGCCGAGGCCGGTACGCTGACCTTCATGGTCGGCGGCGGCGAGGACGCCTTTGCCAAGGGCAAGCCGCTGTTCGACATCATGGGCCAGAAGGCGGTGCATTGCGGCGCCGCGGGCGCCGGGCAGGCGGCGAAGATCTGCAACAACATGATCCTCGGCATTTCGATGATCGGCGTCTGCGAGGCGTTTCATCTCGCCGACAAGCTTGGCCTCGACCGGCAGGCGATGTTCGACGTCGCCTCGACCTCGTCCGGCTCGTGCTGGTCGATCAACACCTATTGCCCGGCGCCGGGCATCGGCCCGAAGAGCCCGGCCGACAACGATTATAAGCCCGGTTTCGCCGCCGAATTGATGCTGAAGGATCTGAATCTGTCGCAGGAAGCGGCCGAAAGCGCCGGCGCGACCACCGAACTCGGCGGTCACGCCCGCGACATCTACGACGCCTTCGTCGCCGCGGGCGGCAAGGGCCGCGATTTTTCCGCGATCTTGGACAAGCTGTCGAAGGGCTGAGGCGAACGGGCCGCCCTTACGCGCCGCTGGTTTCCGCGCGTTCGCGCTTGCCGAGTGCCACCAGCCAGTCGCGGGCGCTGACGGAGTTTGCCGAGCGCAAGAGGCGCTCAACGGAGAATGCATGGTACTGACAACGAGACCTATCCCTGAAACGATGCACGGTGTCTTGCTGACCGGACACGGTGGCCTGGACAAGCTCCACTACCGCACCGACCTGGCCGTGCCGGGGCCGGGCGCCGGAGAGGTTCTGATCCGGGTCCACGCGGCCGGGGTCAACAACACCGACATCAATACCCGCACCGGTTGGTACTCCAAGGCCGTGACCGGCGCGAGCGGCGATGAAGGCGGGACCGGAGAGGCCGAGGATGCCTCGTGGTCAGGCACACCGCTGCAACTGCCCCGCATACAGGGCGCGGATTGCTGCGGTACGATCGTCGCGGTCGGCGAGGGGGTGGACGAGGCACGGGTCGGAGAACGGGTCATCGTTGCGACAATGCAGGCTTCGCTCGGAGAAGGCGGCGCTTACGACTTCGGAACATTCGGTTCGGAGCGCGATGGCGCGTTCGCACAGTATTGCGTCGCTCTGGCCGCTGAAACCCACGCCGTTGAGACCGAACTCAGCGACATTGAACTCGGTGCGATCCCTTGCGCCTTCTCGACAGCCGAGGGCATGCTACAGCGGGCCGGGGTAACCGGCGCGGATCGGATTTTCGTCACCGGCGCGTCTGGCGGCGTCGGCATGGCCGCCGTGCAGCTGGCGCGGTTGCGGGGAGCGCATATCGTCGCGCAGGCGAGCGGCAGCAAAGCTGCCGCGGTTCACAAGGCCGGCGCGGATGAGGTCGTCGACCGCGACGCCGATCTGCTGACGCACCCTGGCGCGCAGAGCATCGACGTGGTGGTCGATGTGGTGGCCGGGCAGGGTTTCCCGACCTCGATTGCATTGTTGAAACGCGGTGGCCGGTACGTCACGGCGGGGGCCATCGCTGGACCCATCGTCGAACTCGACGTGCGCGATCTGTATCTAAAGGACCTGACGCTTTTTGGCAGCACCTACCAACCGGCGTCCGTCTTCTCGGCGATAGTCGATCATGTGAATGCCGGCAGGCTGCGGCCGCTGGTCTCGAAGACCTATCCGCTTTCGGAGATCCGCCTCGCGCAGAATGCCTTCATGGCCAAGACCTATCCGGGAAAGATCGTCCTGATCCCGCCGGCGCACGATGCATGAAGATGACCGATTTCCGCGTCAATTAAATCACCTTATCGCCTGCGGATCGGCGACGCGATCGCCGCGCGCAATATCCACGCGGCGATCTGGGACAGGTTGCGCTACGGCCGGCTGATCTAAGCCGGCCGGCGGGCGCGTTGTGTTACTTGCCGTCTTTCTCGGGAGTGGCCTTCGGCCCACCTTTGAGATCGGCGATGAGCGCCTTCATCTCGGCGATCTCGAGCACCTGCGCCTTGATGATCTCGTCGGCGAGCTTGCGAACGCGGGGGTCGGTGATCTTCGCCCGCTCGCTGGTCAGGATGGCGATGGAGTGGTGGGGAATCATCGCTTCCATGTAATCGACATCGTCCACCGTCACCTGGCTCCGGACCAGATAGAGCACGGCCGCGAAGGCCAGGAACGCACCGACGAAGATGCCGATATTCGCGCCCTTATTGGGAAACATCCCGATCATATAGGCCAGCATTACGACAAACATCGTCGACCCCATCAACAAGGCGACGTAACCGCGCGTCTCGCTGAAGAACGCATGATCGACGATGTCGAAGCTCGTTAGGTAGGTGATGCCGAACATGAGAACGACGGAGGTTCCGACCATGAGGAACAGCTTGAGATATGGCGACATACGATAAATTTTCCTAGTTTTTCTGGGGTGGGGTAACGAAAGGGACGGTTGGCGACGGAGCGCCGTCAGCGCGCGTCAAGACGGACCGACCGGAGCCTCAGCGCATTGCTGATCACCGAGACCGACGACAGGCTCATCGCCGCCGCCGCGAAGACCGGCGAGATCAGGATGCCGAGGAACGGGTAGAGGATACCCGCCGCCACCGGCACGCCAGCGGCGTTGTAGACCATGGCGAAGAACAGGTTTTGCTTGATGTTGCGCATGGTCGCCTGCGACAGCCGCCGGGCCCGCACGATACCGTCGAGATTGCCCTTCACCAGGGTGATGCCGGCGCTCTCGATGGCGACGTCGGCGCCAGTGCCCATGGCGATGCCGACATCGGCCTGGGCCAGCGCCGGTGCGTCGTTGACGCCGTCACCGGCCATCGCGACCTTGTGGCCTTCCGCCTGCATTTCCTTGATGATCCGCGCCTTGTCCTCCGGCAGCACCTCGGCGCGAATCTCGTCGATGCCGAGCCGGCCGGCGATCGCCTTGGCCGTGCGCTCGTTGTCGCCGGTCGCCATGACGATTCGGAATCCCTCCGCGTGCAGCGCCTTGATCGCCGCCGGTGTCGTCTCCTTCATCGGATCGGCGACGCTGACGAGGCCGGCGATCTTTCCCTCGACGACGACGAACATCACCGTCTCGCCCTGATCGCGGCGGGCATTGGCGGTCTCGATCAACGCGGCCCCGTCGAGGCCGAGTTCGGCCATGAAACGGCTGTTGCCGAGCGCGACGGCTTTGCCGTCGACGACGCCTTTGACGCCCATGCCGGTGACCGCCTCGAAGTCGCTCGCCTCGGCGAGGGCGACGCCGCGCTCCTCGGCGCCGGCGACGATCGCCTCGGCCAGCGGGTGTTCGGAGCCCCGCTCCAGCGAGGCGGCGAGGCGCAGCACTTCGGCCTCGTCATGGCCGGCTTCCGGCATCACCGCGACCAACCTCGGCTTGCCCTCGGTCAAGGTGCCCGTCTTGTCGACGATCAGCGTATCGACCTTGGCGAAGCGCTCCAGCGCCTCGGCATTCTTGATCAGGACGCCGGCCTGGGCGCCGCGCCCGGTCGCCGTCATGATCGACATCGGCGTGGCGAGCCCCAGCGCGCAGGGGCAGGCGATGATCAACACCGCGACCGCCGAGACCAGGGCGTAGGCCAGCGCGGGCTCCGGCCCGAAAATTGCCCAGCTGACGAACGCGATGACCGCCGCCGCGATCACCGCCGGGACGAAATAGCCCGCCACCGCATCGGCGAGCTTCTGGATCGGCGCGCGCGAGCGCTGGGCGTTGGCGACCATCTCGACGATCTGGCTGAGCATCGTGTCCTTGCCGACCCGCTTCGCCTCGATCACCAGACTGCCGTTCTTGTTGATGGTGGCGCCGGTGACCTTGTCTCCCGGCGTCTTCTCCACCGGGATCGGTTCGCCGGTGAGCATCGATTCGTCGATCGAGGAGCGGCCGTCGACGACTGTGCCGTCGACCGGCACCTTGTCGCCGGGGCGCACGCGCAGCCGGTCGCCAAGCACGACCTCTTCGAGCGGAATCTCTTCCTCGGTGCCGTCCGGGCGGATAACGCGCGCCGTCTTGGCGGCAAGGTCGAGCAGCGCACGGATTGCCGAGCCGGTGCGCTCGCGAGCGCGCAGTTCGAGGATCTGACCGAGCAGGACCAGGACGACGATCACCGCGCCGGCCTCGAAATAGACGCCGACCGTGCCTTCGGCGGTGCGGAAGCCGGCTGGGAAGATCTGGGGAAACAGAACGGCAACGACGCTGAACAGATAGGCCGCCAGGACGCCCATGCCGATCAGGCTGAACATGTTGAGGTTCATCGTCTTGAACGACTTGTAGCCGCGCACCAGGAACGGCCAGCCGGCCCACAGGATGACCGGCGTCGCGAGGACGAGTTCAATCCAGCGAGCGGCACGCTCGCCGATCCATTCGCCGACCGGTAGACCTAGCATCGGCCCCATGGCGATGACGAGCAACGGAACGGTCAACACCGCGCCGACCCAGAACCGCCGTGTGAAATCGACCAATTCGGGATTCGGGCCTTCATCGCCCGTCGGCACCCCCATCGGCTCCAGCGCCATGCCACAGATCGGGCAGTCGTCAGGATGGTCCTCGACGATTTCGGGATGCATCGGGCAGGTGTACATCGTGCCTTTCGGCATCGGCTCCGGGGCGGGTCGATCGCCGAGATATTTCTCGGGCTCGGCCTCGAACTTTTCATGGCAGCGCTGCGAGCAGAAATAGAATCGCTCGCCCTGGTGCTTGGCCATGTGCTTGGCGCTGGCCCGCTCGACGGTCATGCCGCACACCGGATCCTTGGCGGTGACATAGTCTTCGGGCGCCGCCTCGAACTTCGTGCGGCAACCCTCGCTGCAAAAGTGGAACGTATGGCCGTCATGGGTCGCCGTCGGCTTGCCGGCTTCGGGATCGACCGTCATGCCGCAGACCGGATCACGGAACAGAGCGGTCTCGGCGTTTGCGCCGGGATCGGCGGATTCCGGATGATCATGGCTGTGATCGCCATGCGAGACGGCGGTGCCGTCGCGGGTGCTGGTGTCGGACATGCGGGGAGTCCTTCTGGAAAAGAGGAAGGCTGGCGAAATTAGGATCGATGGGTCGTTCAGGCTATTTGGTCCTTCCAGTAGCTGGAAGGTCAAGAGGCACGATCGTCAGCCCAGCCGTGAGGCCCGAAGTTCCCCATCGCTGGCCGGTCGCGAGCGTTGTCGTCGGTCGGTTTGTGGCCGGCCCGGACTTTTTCTCGGCGAATTGCGTTGTATGGTCCCGCCGGCGGGGCTGTTCGATCCCGCGTACAGCTAGCGCCTCGCAAGGAATCCGCCATGAAGACGATCAAGCTCGGCCGTACCGGCCTCGATGTCACGCCGCTCTGCCTCGGCTGCATGAGCTACGGTGCATCCGACGCCGGGACGCATTCCTGGTCGATGCCCGAAGAGGAAAGCCGGCCGTTCATCCGCCGGGCGATCGAGCTTGGCATCAACTTTTTCGACACCGCCAACACCTATTCGGCCGGCACCAGCGAGGAGATCGTCGGGCGGGCGCTGAAGGATTTTGGCAACCGCGACGAACTGGTCATCGCCACCAAGGTGTTCAACCGTATGCATGACGGCCCGAACGGCATGGGCCTGTCACGCAAGGCGATCTTCAGCGAGATCGACAAGAGCCTGAAACGGCTCGGCACCGACTATGTCGACCTCTATCAGATCCATCGCTGGGACTACCGCACGCCGATCGAGGAAACGCTGGAGGCGCTGCACGACGTCGTCAAGGCAGGCAAGGCCCGCTACATTGGCGCGTCCTCCATGCATGCCTGGCAGTTCGCCAAGGCGCTGCATCTGTCGGAAAAGCATGGATGGACGCGATTCGTGACCATGCAGAACCATCTGAACCTGCTCTATCGCGAAGAGGAACGCGAGATGCTGCCGCTGTGCCGGGATGAAGGCATCGGCGTCATCCCGTGGTCGCCGATGGCACGTGGGCGCCTGACTCGCGCTTGGGACGAGACCACCCACCGCTTCGATACCGACGAGGTCGCCAAGAAGCTGTACCGCGTCCACGAGGATGCCGAGAAGGCGATCATCGACGCGGTTGGCGAGATCGCCAAGGCGCGGGGAGTGGCTCGAGCGCAGGTGGCGCTGGCTTGGACCCGCCAGAAACCGGGCGTGACCGCGCCGATCGTCGGCGCGACCAAGATGCAACATCTCGACGATGCCGTGGCGTCCCTCGATATTGAACTGACCGCGGACGAGATCGCCGCACTGGAAGCGCCCTATCAGCCGCGTGCGGTGGCCGGTTTCAAATAGCGGAAATCGGCCCGCCGGCGTTGCCCGGTCGTTTGGCGACGGCCAGGGAATGCGGCCGAGATTGCCGACGCAGTGCCCTGTCGATCAAGGCCTTGGCGGGGAAGGACGGCTGTGCATAAGCGGGCAGCCGGCTTCACAAAGCCCGATACTCTAATTGGCCGAGGCGGACGGCTTGACGATCGATGCGCAAAGCAGTTCCTCGATAAACAGCGAAATGAACTGAGGCCGGTTCGAGACCTTGGCTTTGGCATAAACACGGGCGAGTTGTGCCCGGACCGTGCCCGAAGCCGCGCCGCGAAAAGCTGCTATCTCGGCCACATCCAGGCCCTTGAGCGCAAACAGCGCGACATCCGCCTCCGCTGGCGTCAACCCCCAGTCTTCGAAGTAGGCGTCGATCAACTCCGCGAAAGCGCCAGAGGCGGACGACAGGGCGGCTTCCGCGCGCCGGTTGCGTTCGAGCGTGCGACGCATTTCGAAGGCGGCGAACGCAATCCCGAGAATAAGGGCGAAAGCGACAGCGCCCTCGAGCGCGGTGTGGGCGGTAAGACCACCCCATCGCAGATCGCTCGCCACATCGGCGACGAAAAAGACGGCGCAGAGCGTTTGAATGGCGAGCAAGGCGGCGAGAAGGACGGCTCTCCGCGAACTGGATTGCGAGGATTTTGATTGCGAAGACTTGGTCAACTGCGGTGTTTTCGCTTTCTCACGCCCGCTACCATGGCGCCCACGAGATTTCTGCCGGAGAGGCGAGATTCGAGCGCAACGCCGCCGACATGGAGCGCGGCGAGCAACAATAGCAAATTCGCCGCCACCTCGTGAATCTCTTCAACGAACTCTTCACCCTCCTCCTCGCGCTCGCCGTAGGATTGCGAAATATGCTCGCCTGTTTCGCCATCAGGAAAGGGAGCGCTTTCGAGCATCACCCCGGTGACCGACACGGTCAAAAGCATGCCCCAGAGCGCGTACGCCATCAACGCGCCAAGCGGATTGTGCGAGCGATGCGTGTGTCGGGTGCCGGAAAACATATCGCGGATGTGACCGAACGCGGCGGAAAGGCTTGGTGGGAAGGACGAAAACCGCGCTTCCTCCGTGCCGATCACACCCCAGACGAGCCGCAGCGCCAACAGGCCGAACGCTGCGTATCCGATCCAAACATGCGCAAGCGACTCCGCTTCGATGAAAATCCCGTTGAGCAGCACCGCTGCGGCGATCGTCCAATGCGTCAGACGAACGAGCGGGTCCCACACCCGCTCGCCTTCCGACGTGTCGATTTTAGAGGCCATCAGTCCTCTTCCTCGACGCGCAGAACCTGGCCATTCGCGGGATCGATCTTCATCTCCCAGCGACGCCCCCCTTTGAGCGCATAGACTTCGATTTCGCCACGCTCACGTTCATACTTGACGATTTCATATCCGTCCGCGGCCAGGGACGCGCGGATGTCGGCATCCTTGGCGCCGGGGCGCGGCCATGGACCGCGCCGCACGCTGTCGTCGATCTCGACAACTTCGCCCGTCACTGCGTCGACATACAGCTCATGCCGCCGGTCCTCCTTGGCGGCGGTCACTTCGATCCGGCCGTTCTCCTGCTCATAGCGGGTCATGTCATAGCCGCTTTCCGCGAGGGCTTGTCCGATCTCCTGCGCGGAGACACCGAGCTTTGCGCCCATCGTCGGTTCGGCGGCGAAAGCGGTGCCCGCGAGAACCACCGAGGCGGCGATCGCTCCGAATGCAATGCGTTTCATGTCAATCTCCTCAATTCTGGACCAACGGCGAAAGGCTCCACCGATGATCCAGCATTGGCCCTTGAAGCGGACGGGCGCGATCCGACAGGCGCGTATGAAGGACCGGGTAAGCGGCCGCTTACGACCTCCCCTCGCACAGGACCAATGCTTGCCGCTCTCGACAGACGGAAGACCCGCGATCCGCGAGGGCCCGGCGAAATCGCCGGCGCATGCCTTTCAAACCCGCCTCCGGCGTCACATCTATGCAATGGGCGAGCGGGCGGCGCGGCGGTGGAGCCAAGCGTTCCGGGGTGATAGGCGGTGCCGGCTGTTTCGATCGACGGTCCGGACGGATGACGCCGTCGGATCAATTGTGCGACGGCCGTGAAAGGTGATGGCATGGATGTGCCGATGTGGGTGTGGTTGGCGACGATCGGAGGGATCGCCGCTCTGTTCCTGTTCGATTTTCTTGTCCACGTCCGCAAGCTTCATCACCCCTCGCTCAAGGAAGCCGGCATCTGGTCGACCTTCTACGTTGTCGTCGCACTCATCTTCGGCGCGGGGCTGTGGTGGGTGTGGGGACACGACCACGGGGTAGAATATCTGGCCGGCTACATTACCGAAAAGAGCCTGTCGGTCGACAATCTGTTCGTCTTCGTCATCATCATGGCAAAGTTTCAGGTGCCGGCGAACTTCCAGCAGAAGGCGCTTCTGATCGGCATCGTGATCGCGCTTCTCATGCGCGGCGTCTTCATCGCCGTCGGTGCCGCCGCGATCGAGCAATTTTCCTGGGTATTCTATCTCTTCGGCATCTTCCTTCTGTGGACCGCCTATACCCTGGCCAAGGAGAGCCTGACCGGCGGCCATGTCCAGGGTGAGGACTATGAGCCCAACGCGGTGGTCAAATTCATCGAGCGGCGGTTTCCGGTCACCGACGATTACCGGCGCGCCGCCCTCTTTGTCCGTGAAAAAGGACGGCTGCTGGTGACGCCGATGTTCGTGGTTATCGTCGCTCTCGGCGTGACAGACTTGCTGTTCGCGTTCGATTCCATTCCCGCGATCTACGGCCTGACCGAGGAGCCCTATATCGTCTTTACGGCGAACGCCTTCGCGCTGCTCGGACTTCTGCAGCTCTATTTCCTGATTGGCGGGCTGCTCGATCGGCTTGTCTATCTGGGCGCGGGTCTGGCGTTGATCCTTGCCTTTATCGGCGTCAAGCTGATCTTCCACGCGATGGAAACCAATACGCTGCCGTTCATCAACGGGGGCGACAGCATCGAGGCGGTACCCCACATCTCGACGTGGCTGTCGCTTGCGGTCATCGTGTCGATTCTCGCCATCACGACGATCGCGAGTCTCGTCGCGAGCCGGAATGGATCGAAATCGGTCAAGCATGCGGAACGGGCCGAAGAGCAAGCCTGACCGAAAACGGGGAATTGCCAATGCCATCGGAACGCGACCCGACCAGCGTCGAGCCGGAGACGACGTCCCCGGGCGAGGATGCCGAGTGGGCGGCGCGACGTGACGACCTGTCGAAACGGCTGGCCGAACAACGTCGGCGTCTTCCGGAAAATCGCGAGCCGGCGAACCGCTCCCAGGGCATGCGCGGTGCGGCCCAGGGCCTCAAGGTCGCCAGCGAGTTCGTCGCCGGCATTTTGGTCGGGGCGGCGATCGGATATTTCATCGATCAGCTTGCCGGCACCAGCCCTTTCGGCCTTATCGTCTTTCTGCTGCTCGGATTTGCCGCGGGCGTCTTGAATGTGATCCGGGGGATTTCCGGCAACGGCTCACCCGGCGACCCCGGCCAGCTCTGATCGGACACCTCTGATTATGGATTCCTCCTCACAAACTCGCGTCCATATTCTCATCTGATGCTCTAGGGAGTTGCGAAGCGCGGTTGGGGACGCTATGGGCATGGCGGCCCTCGCCGGGCCACGCTGTGAATTGATGAAGGGCCCGAGAGTTTGGAAACCGATCCGACCGATCCGATCCACCAGTTTCAGATTTCCAAGATTGTTCCGATCGAGATCGGCAATCTGGATTTCTCGTTCACCAATTCTGCGCAGTTCATGGTGCTGACCGTCGCGATCACGACGGCCTTCCTGTATTATTCGACGCGTGGTCGCGGCCTTGTGCCGAGCCGCGTCCAGTCGATGACGGAACTTTCCTACGAGTTCGTCGCCAACATGCTGCGTGACGCGGCGGGCACCGGGGGCATGAAATTCTTCCCCTTCGTGTTCTCGCTGTTCATGTTCATTCTGGTCGCGAACCTTTTGGGAATGGTGCCGTATTTCTTTACGGTGACCAGCCATCTGATCGTGACCTTTGCGCTCGCGATGCTGGTGATGGGCGTCGTCGTCGTCTACGGTTTCATGAAGCACGGGCTGGGCTTCTTCAAACTCTTCGTGCCGGAGGGCGTGCCAGGCATCCTGATGCCGCTGGTGGTGATGATCGAGGTGATCTCGTTCCTGTCCCGGCCGGTTTCACTCTCGGTTCGTCTCTTCGCCAACATGCTGGCGGGCCACATTACGCTGAAGGTATTTGCCGGATTCGTCGTGTCGCTGAGCGCCTTCGGCGCCCTCGGGATCGCCAGTTCGATCCTCCCGCTGGCCATGGCGGTCGCGCTGACGGCGCTCGAATTTCTGGTCGCCGCGCTTCAGGCCTACGTCTTCGCCGTTCTGACCTGTATGTATCTGAACGACGCGATACATCCGGGCCACTGAGAACCGGCCTCCAGATAACCCATGGCGGCCGCGAGGTCGCCGACATCCACCGCAATCGGACAATTTCAAAGGAGTTTTGACATGGAAGCGGACGCAGCAAAGTTCATCGGCGCAGGTCTTGCAACGCTCGGCATGGGCGGCGCGGCCATTGGCCTCGGCAACATCTTCGGTCAGTATCTGGCGGGCGCGCTGCGCAATCCGTCGGCCGCCGACGGCCAGTTCGGCCGCCTGATCTTCGGCTTCGCGGTGACGGAAGCGCTCGGCATCTTCGCACTGCTGGTCGCGCTTCTGCTGCTGTTCGCCGTCTGATCGGCATTCGCCAATTTGAGACGAGACGACCGGCGGCAAATCCTGCCGCCGGTCCGCTTTGCCGGAGCCACCGATGTTCGTAAGTCAAGCCTTGGCGCAGACTGAAAACCCAGACGCCGTCGATCTGCCTCCCGCCAGCGACACGGCGGCCGCGCATGGCGAGACGATCGCCATCGAAGGCGAACACGAAGGTGTTTTCCCGCCCTTCAACAGCGAATTCTTCGCCTCGCAGCTGCTCTGGCTGGCGATCACCTTCGGCGTCTTCTACCTGGTTCTGCAGAAGGTGATTCTGCCGCGGATCGCGGGCGTCCTGGAAAATCGGCGCGATCGCATCGCGCTCGATCTCGAGGCCGCCGAGCGGATGAAGTCCGATGCGGACGAAGCCCAGGCTGCCTACGAGCAGGAGTTGGCGGAGGCGCGCGATCGCTCCCACAAGATCGCCCATGACGCTCGCGACTCGGCACGTGAAGATGCCGAGCAGGAGCGCAAGCGCCTTGACCAGCAGCTGGACGAAAAACTGGAAGCGGCCCAGATCCGCAT
The DNA here is from genome assembly GCF_036549495.1 of Aurantimonas sp. C2-5-R2. Taxonomy (NCBI): domain Bacteria; kingdom Pseudomonadati; phylum Pseudomonadota; class Alphaproteobacteria; order Hyphomicrobiales; family Aurantimonadaceae; genus Aurantimonas; species Aurantimonas sp. C2-5-R2. Next base: position 96,045 of record NZ_JAZHLJ010000001.1, on the reverse strand, counting down.
CGCCGAGATCAAGACTGAGGCGATGAAGGATGTCGGCGTGATCGCCGAGGACACCGCCGAGACCATCCTGCGCGAAGTCGCACAGCTCGAGGTCTCGCGCGACGAGATCGCCGGCGCCGTGACGGCCGTTCGGAGCTGAGGAGACGACGATGGACAATTCATTCTGGGCCTTCGTCGCCCTCGTCATCTTTCTGGCGCTGGTCTGGTATCTGAAGGCGCCGACCAAGGTCGGAAAGTCGCTCGACGACCGGGCGGCGCGGATCCGCAACGAGATCGAGGAGGCGCGCGAGCTGAAGGAGGAGGCCAAGCAGCAGTTGGCCGAATATCAGCGTCGTCGCCAGGAAGCCGAGCAGGAAGCCAAGGACATCGTCGCCGCCGCCAAGCGGGAAGCGACGCTGTTGCTCGAGGACGCGAATCGCAAGAACGAGGAATATGTCGCCCGTCGCACGGCCATGGCGGAGACCAAGATCGCCCAGGCCGAAGGCGACGCCGTGGCCGAGGTGCGGGCATCGGCCGTCAATCTCGCCGTCGCCGCGGCCGCCAAGGTTCTGGCGGACCGCAATTCGGGAAGCGAGGCCGGCCGATTCATCGACGAATCGATCGGCGAAGTTCGCAAGCATCTGAACTGACCGCTGCCGCGACACCCGCGGCGCGCGGAAAGACTTTGACGAAGGGGTTCGCCATTGGCGGCCCTTTTTCGTTCCGGATGGTCCTCCACGACCGGACGAACGCTCTATTCGGCGGCGTCCAGAAGATCGGCGCGCAACGGCCGGAAGCTCATCCGGTGGAGTGGGGTCGGACCCAACCGGGCGATCGCCGCGAGATGCTCGGGCGTGCCATAGCCCATGTGGCGGGAGAAGCCGTAGCCGTCGAAGGCGCGGCAGACGCGGCACATGATTCGGTCGCGAGTGACCTTCGCGACGATCGAGGCGGCCGCGATCGACAGCGACAGCGCGTCACCGGAAATCACTGCGGTGCCCGGACAGCGCAACAGCGGCGGTATGTCACGGCCGTCGACGAGAACATGGCAGGCCGCCTGAGGTAGCGCGTGCAGCGCGCGCCGCATGGCGATCAGCGTCGCGCCGCGGATGTTGAAGCGGTCGATCTCCGCCGCGCTCGCCGAAGCGATGCCGACATGGGCCGATGCGAGGATTTCGGCGAACAGCCACTCGCGCTTGGCAGCATCCAGCTTCTTGGAATCGTCGAGGCCGTCCGGCAGCCGGTCGCGGTCAAGCACCACGGCCGCGGCCACCACGGGCCCCGCCAGCGGGCCGCGCCCCGCCTCGTCGATGCCGGCGATGCGCCGCATGCCACGTTCGATCAGCCCCGCTTCCCGGACATAGTCGGGACCTGCCCGTCTCGCGGCCTTGCGGCGCGGGGCTGGTCTGGAAGGAGCGGGAGAATCGGAGGAACGGCGAGCCATGATGCGGCAAGACTCGCGCATTCTCCGATTCTCCACAAGTCTCGCCGCGTTCCGGGGGGAAGAACCGGCGAGTGCGCCGGACCGCGAGGGGCTGGCGGCCAGACGATCGAGCGGGGAAAAGTCTCCCCGGGGTGGGATCAGAGCAGCGCCAGTTGGACGCCGGCCCCCTTCGGCGGCGTGAACCGGTCGCATCTGAGTTCGGTGCGCGTTTCGTTGAGACCCAACCGCCGGGCCGTCATTTCGAAGCGTCGCCGAATCTGGAATGCATAGGGTCCGGTGCCGCGCATCCGCTTGTTCCACTCGGCGTCGTAGTCCTTGCCGTCACGCATCGAACGCAGCAGCGCCAAGACGTGCCGGTAGCGATTGGGGTAATGGCGCAGCAGCCATTCCTTGAATAGCGGCGAGACTTCGAGCGGCAGGCGCAAGAGCACGTAGCCGACCTCACGCGCGCCGGCCGTGCTGGCCGATTCGAGCACCCGCTCGATCTCCGAATCGGTCAGGCCGGGAATGATCGGCGCCATCATCACCATCGTCGGAATGCCAGCCTCGCTGAGCGCCTTGACCGCCTCGAGCCGCTTGGCCGGCGTCGCCGCGCGCGGCTCCATCGCCCTGGCAAGGGTCCGGTCGAGAGTGGTCACCGACAGGGCGACCTTCGCCAATCCCTTCGCCGCCATGCGTTGGAGAATGTCGATGTCGCGCAGGACGAGGGCGGACTTGGTGACGATCCCGACGGGATGGTTGGCGGCTTCCAGCACTTCGAGAATTTCGCGCATGATCCGCCAGGTCTTCTCGACCGGCTGATAGGGGTCGGTATTGGTGCCGATGGCGATGGATTTCACCTCGTAGCCTGGCTTGGAAAGCTCTCTTTCCAGAAGCTCGGCGGCATTCGGCTTGGCAAACAGCCTGGATTCGAAGTCCAGCCCGGCGGAGAGCCCCATATAGGCGTGGGTCGGCCGCGCGAAACAATTGACGCAGCCGTGCTCGCAACCCCGATACGGATTCACCGAACGGTCGAACGAGATGTCGGGCGAACTGTTGCGGGTGATGATCGTCTTGGGTTTTTCGACCTGGACGTCGGTCTTGAACGCCGGAAGTTCGTCGAGACTGTTCCACCCGTCGTCGACGGCGCTGCGCGCGAAGGGCTCGTAACGGCCGCTCGGATTGATCCCCGCGCCACGCCCGCGCCGCCGCTCGAAGCCGATCCGCAGACCCGATTCGGCGACGATGTGATTGGCGATATCTATGCCGTCAGGGGCGGCGAAAGCCGCGCGATCGGCGCTCTTGATGTCCTGCATGGTCGGAACCTTCCGGCTCGCTCGTTCGATGTATGAATAGAGTCCTAATTCGGAAATGAGAACAATACAAGAACAAAAAAGTTCCACCGCTGGTTTTTGGGGGCAGGCTCGGCTAAGCGGGGATATGCTCAGCGTGTTGATGGACTGCGGACCGGACGACAGACAGCTTGCGGCGAGTCTCGCCACGCTTATCCCGGGCGCGGTCGAGGGCGTCGTTCGCGAGGTCGTGCTGGTCGATCGGGGAATGGGGCCTGCGGCGCGCAAGGTCGCCGATCACGCCGGCTGCCGGGTGGTCGCGGAGGAGGAGTTCCGCGTGGCGATCGAGACGGCCAAGGGGGATTGGCTGCTGCTGATGGAGCCCGGCGCCCGGCTGATGCCAGGATGGATCGGCGCCGTAACGGACCACGGCGAGGATGTGGCGCGCGGAACGGCGAAGATCGCGACGGCGCGTTTTCGCCGAGCGCGGATGGACCGGCCGAGCTTCCTGCAGCGGTTCCGGCAGATTCGCACCGCGCTCGCCGAGGGCTTCCTTGTGCAAAAGCCACAGGCGATCGGCCTCTCCAGGCTCGCCTTCAATCTGGAGGAGGTCGCCAAGGGCGTGGCGGTCGAGCGTCTGGCGGTGGAGATCAGGCCAGCGCTCAAGACAAAATAGCTCTCAGGCGTTGCCGCCGCCGCCACGGCGCAGATGTTCGTCGAGTCGGGGCATGATCTCGACGAAGTTGCATGGCTTGTGCCGGTAGTCGAGCTGCGCCTTGAGAATATGGTCCCATCCGTCGCGACAGGCGCCCGGCGAGCCGGGCAGGGCGAAGACGAAGGTGGCGGCGACGACTCCGCCAGTGGCGCGGGATTGGATCGTCGAGACGCCGATCTTGTCGTAGGAAATCCGGTGGAAGACGGCGGAAAAGCCATCCATGCGCTTTTCGAACAGCGGCTCCAGAGCCTCCGGCGTGACGTCGCGGCCGGTGAAACCCGTGCCGCCGGTGGTGATGACGACGTCGACGTCGTCGCGTTCGCACCAAGCGGTGACGACGTTGCGGATTTCCTCGATCTCGTCGCGGACGATTTTGCGGTCGGCGAGACGATGGCCGGCCTCTTCAAGCCGCGCGACGAGCACGGAGCCGGACTTGTCGTCGTCGATGGACCGCGTATCGGACACGGTCAGGACCGCGATCGACAGAGGAATGAAGGGTTTGTCCGTGCTCATGTCGCGCAAATCCTCATCTCAGTTCGGTCCCGACACCCACCATTCAGGATAGGCGGCTTTGATCCGGCTTCGCGCCCGCCGCATGTGTCCCGCGTCCTCGAAGAGGCCGAAGACCGTCGCGCCGGAGCCGGATATGCGGGCGAAGCGGGCACCTTCGGCGATAAGCCGTTCGCGCACGGCGTCGATCGTCGGGACCATGTCCACCGCCGTCGGCTCCAGATCGTTGCGGGTCTGCGAAAGCCATGTGGCGAGTGCCGCAATATCGGGGAATCCGCCCGGCGGCAACGGGGGCAAGGCCGGGTTGTCGCAACGTGGCAGCTTCGCGAACACCGCGGCGGTCGACACCGGCTCGCGCGGGTTGACCATCAGCAGGGGCAGGGGAGGAAGAACCGCCAGCGGCGACACGGTTTCGCCGATCCCGGTAACCAGCGCGGCCCGCCCGTCGAGGCACATCGGCACGTCGGCGCCGAGCGCGATCGATTCGCGGGTGAGGCGCTCCGCCGCATCGGGCACACGATCCGCGATCATCCGAAGAAGCGCCGCCGCATCCGCCGATCCGCCGCCGATGCCGGCGGCGACCGGAAGCTGCTTGTCGAGGTGGATCGCCAGCGGCGGCAGCGCCAAATCCCGTTCGGCTAGCAATGTTCTGGCGAAACTGGCGGCGCGCAGCAGAATGTTGTCGGCGCCGACCGGCACGTCGACGGCGAAGGGGCCGCCGACCTCCAGTCGATCTAGCGCATCTGGAGATGGCGCGACCGTGATGCTGTCGCCGGTATCGGCGGCGAAAACGACCAGGCTTTCCAGGCAGTGGTAGCCGTCGGCGCGGCGGCCGACGACATGCAGGGCCAGGTTGATCTTCGCTGGGGCGAGCAGCCGGGTCGGCGGTATGGCGAGAGGAGGCAAGAACCCGCCGCTCGGGCTCAATCGGCCTTGGTGTCGGAGCCGGGCGCCTTGATCGGACCGCCAGAGGAACTGTTGCGGGCCGCCCGCTCGACGTCCGTTGCCGCACCGTCGGCGGGTGCCTTCGCTTTCACGTCCGTCGGATCGAGACCCCGGGCGAGCTTGGCGCGGATGGTCTTGGCGGCCTCCTGCTCCGGCTTCGGCTCGCCGACGAGGGCGCGCTCCCACTGGAACCTGGCCTCCCGCGCGCGGCCGACCCGCCAATAGGCGTCGCCGAGATGGTCGTTGATGGTCGGGTCCATCGGCGTGATCAGCACCGCGCGTTCGAGTTGCTCGACCGCCTCTTCAAAACGGCCGAGGCGGAAATAGGCCCAGCCGAGCGAATCGATGATGTAGCCGTCATTGGGGCGCAACTCGACGGCCTTCTTGATCATGTCGAGGCCCTCTTTCAGGTTCTCGTTCATGTCGACCCAGGAATAGCCGAGATAGTTCAGGACCTGCGGCTGGTTCGGCGAAAGTTCGAGCGCCGTCTTGAAGTCGGGCTCGGCCTTGTCCCATTGCTTGGTCCGTTCAAAGGCGATGCCGCGCTGGTAATAGAGGTTCCAGTTCACCGTCTTTCCGGGTTCGGAAAGGGCGATCGCCTTGTTCAAGGCGTCGGCGGCCCCCTTGAATTCCTTGTCGGCGGCAAGCACGTCGGCGAGCGCGGTATGGGCCTTGATGTCGTCCGGATAGTCGCGCACGGCCCGCGTCAGATGGGCCTTGGCCTCGTCCTTGCGCTCGGCATACCAAAGATCGAGACCGATCTGCAGTTCCGCGGTGCGCCGATAGGCCGAGTTTTCCGGGATTTCCCGATAATAGGAAATCGCCAGATCCAGCCGTTCGGAGCGCTCGGCGATCCCGGCAAGGGCGGTCAGCAGCGCCGGATTGCGCGGCGCGACGGCGCGGGCCAACTGGAAATACAGGAGCGCGACCTGCTGGCCGTCGCCGCGATTGATCGCCTGCCCGAGAATGTAGAGCGTTTCGGCGGCGCCTTCCTGAACACTCGCGACGGCGGGCTCGATCGTCTCGCCCTTCTCGACGCGTTCTTTCAGATGCAGCAATGGGTCGTAGGTCGGCACGAGTTTCAGCCCGGCCTCGATCGCCTGAAGCGCGGCGTCGGTGTTGCTGGCGCGAGTCTCCAGCCGCGCCAGCGCTTCGGCGGCGGCGAGATAGGCGTCCGGCGAGGTCCGGGCCGATTCCTCGTCATCGACGACCTTGCGAAGCGCGATGCGTGCAACGTCCGGACGCCCGGCGACATCCGCGAGGAGGCCCTTCTGGTAATCGTTGAAGATCGCGAACCAGGGCGCCCCCGTGAGCGTGTCGAGTCGCGACAATGCCGCGTCGGTCCGCCCGGCGCCAAGCTCGGACCAGGCGATCAGCTGGCCGATCAGCAGGGCATCGAGATCGCTCGGCTTGGGCAGATCGAATTCGGCGATGGCGGCATCGAAATTGCCCTTGCTCAGGGCATCGATACCCAGCGCGATGCGCGCGACCTTGCTGGCCTCCGGCGCGGCGCGCAGCTTCGCGGCCATGTCGACGCCGTCCTTGAAGCGCCCGTCGGCGATAAAGGCGAACATTGCGTCCTGCTGCAACAGGTCGGAGGTCGGGTCCATCGACAGGGCTTGCGCGAAGAAATCGGTGGCGGCCTCGAGATCGCCGTCGCGTTGTGCCGATTTGGCGGCGAGATAGGCGCCCGAAAGCGACTGGGCCTGGGCCAAGGCCGGTTTCGCCTTCGCTCCATCGCCGGCGGCTCGCGCGGCGGGAGCCGCCGTGGCGGCGAAGAGGGCGGTTGCTGTCAGCAATGTCAGAAAGCGCGATGTCTGCACGTAAAATCCTCTTTCCGGGCCACGCCGACCGGTGATGAAGCGCGGCGACTTCTTGCCGAAATCCTGGCTGACCTTAGTCCAGCGGCTTACCGAGGTGAAGCCGCGACGGTCGCGAATGCAGGGTCAATACGGTGTTGCACCGAGAGATTGTCGGGATTGCGGCCCGCGCGACGGCGGTGGGCAATGGCGGCTCGCCCGTATCAATTGACACGGTCGATGCAGAACGCGACGACGCCGAGAAGCGCCTCGCGGCTTGGCGAGGCCGGCAGCGAGGTCGCGGCTTCGTGTGCCGCCTCGCCGTAGAGCCGGGCCCGGGCGATCGTCGCTTCCAGTGCGCCATGCGCGCGAATCAGCCCCTTGGCCTGCCGAAGCGCCTCGTCGTCGTTGCGACCGCCCTCCATGGCGTCGCGCCAAAAGGCCCGCTCCGTCTCGTCACCCGCCTGGTAGGCGAGAATCACCGGCAGGGTGATCTTGCCTTCGCGAAAATCGTCGCCGGTGTTCTTGCCGAGATCGGTGGCGGATCCATCGTAGTCGAGCACATCGTCGACCAGCTGGAAGGCGAGGCCGAGGTTGCGTCCATAGCGGCGCATCGCCTCGCGCTCGGCCATGCCGGCCCCGGCAACGACCGGGCCGACCTCCGCCGCGGCGGAGAACAGCGCCGCGGTCTTGGCGTCGACGACCGCGAGATAGTCGGCCTCGCTCGTCGTCATGTGTTTGGCCGCCGAAAGCTGCCAGACCTCGCCCTCGGCGATGACAGCCGACGCCGTGGACAAAATGTCGAGCGCGGCGAGCGAGCCGACCTCGACCATCATCTTGAAGGCCTGGCCGAGCAGGAAATCGCCGACGAGAACGCTGGCCTGATTGCCCCAGATCGTACGGGCGGTCTTCTTGCCCCGCCTGAGATCGCTTTCGTCGACGACATCGTCATGGAGCAGCGTCGCCGTGTGCATGAACTCGACGCTCGCGGCGAGTTTCACATGCGCGTCGCCGTCATAGCCATGCGCCAGCGCCGACGCGATCGTCAGCATCGGCCGCAGCCGCTTGCCGCCAGAGGAGATCAGGTGCTCGGCGATCTCTGGAATCAGCTCGACATTCGAGCCGGCCATCGAAAGGATCAACTCGTTGACGCGGGTCATGTCGGACGCCGTGACCGCGAGGATCGGTTCGATCGAACCGCGGGTATCAGTTCGCCCGACGGGGCTGGCCAAGCTCACCATGTCACTCCGTTGGTTTCCCTCGCGGGCCGCGAGGGTGTTGCCGAACATCGATCCCGAAGATGGCGTCGGCGCCGCCGATATAAAGGCCTCGACCCCGCCACGCCGGGAGAACGCGCGTCGGTTTCGCCCCAGCCCTTGCTATGACCGGCGCAATTCGGGCACCTATATCCCGGTCGGCCCGCATGCGGCCCCACCTTTCCCCGGCATCGGTCGCCCCTTTTTTCGAAGCGGTTCACATCATGCAAGAACTCATGCGTTCCAATGACGCCGTTCTCATATCCTTTGTCGACGCTCTCCTGAATGACGCGGACATTCCGCATTTTGTCGCCGATGTCCACATGAGTATTCTCGATGGGTCGATCGGCGTGCTGCCGCGCCGCGTTCTGGTCGACCCAGATCACCTCGACCAGGCCCGCAGAATCCTCAAAGACGCCGAACTCGGCCATGAACTGTCCTGATCGGGCATCCACCGCCGACGACACGGACCCGTCGCAGGTTCGCCGCGACGCGTTTTATCGTGGCCGGTTCGTGGTGCTGCAGCCGGCGCGCGGCGGCTACCGGTCGGGTCTCGACGCGATGCTTCTGGCCGCGACGCTGCCCGAATCGGCGACGGGCAGTGTTGCCGATATCGGCGCCGGGGCAGGGGTGGTCGGCCTCGCCGCGGCCTGCCGGGCCGAACGGGTCGAGGTGACGCTGGTCGAGAAGAGCGCGGCCATGGCCGACCTTGCACGACGGGGACTGACCTTGCCGGAGAACGTGGCTCATCAAAATCGCGTGCGCGTCGTCGCGGCGGACATCCTCGCGGGTCGTGCCGGTCGTGAGGCCGCCGGCCTTTGCGACGGCGCGTTTCAGCATGTTCTCACCAATCCGCCGTTCTATCCGCACGGCCACCGCGCCTCGCCCGACCCGTTGCGCGCCGAGGCCCTCATTGCCACAGACGCCGACTTCCTGCCGCGCTGGGTGCGCGCCTGTGCCGCCCTGCTCGGCCATGGCGGTCGGTTCACGGCCATCGTGCGGCCGGACGCGCTGCCCGCGATGCTACAGGCGAGCGAAGGCCGGCTCGGCGGGATTCGCGTGTTGCCCATTCATTCACGCTCCGCGGCGCCGGCGATTCGCCTGATGGTTGCCGGGCGCAAGGGATCACGCGTACCCCTCGCGGTGCTGCCCGGCCGCACGCTGCATGCGCCCGACGGCGGGTTGGAGCCCTTCGCCGAGGCGATCGCGGCGGGCACGGCGGATATCGCGCTCGATTGCTGATTCGACGGAACGCGCGGTCGGCGCGTTGCGAACCGGCCGATCGCGCTTACATGCCAAGCCTGATCTTGTCCCAGCAACAAAGGCCTTCCGTTGGCGAATCCCCTCCAGAAAATCCTTCCCAAGCGCTTCCGCTCCGATGCCACCGTGATCCCCGTGGTTCGGCTGTCGGGTGCGATCATGACCTCGCAGAGCGCGCTGCGGCCGACGCTGTCGCTGGCAACCGCCGCGCCGGTCCTGCAGAAGGCCTTCGATTACAAGAAGGCGCCCGCGGTGGCGATCGTCGTCAATTCGCCCGGCGGCTCGCCGGTACAGTCGCGGCTGATCCATCAGCGGATTCGCGATCTCGCCGAGGAGAAGGGCAAGCGGGTTCTCGTGTTCGTCGAAGATGTCGCGGCGTCCGGCGGCTACATGATCGCCTGCGCCGGCGACGAAATCATCGCCGACCCTTCCTCCATCGTCGGCTCGATCGGCGTCGTCTCCGGCTCCTTCGGCTTCGTCGAGGCGATCGCCAAGCTCGGCATCGAACGCCGGGTGCATACCGCCGGCACCAGCAAGGCGACGCTCGACCCGTTCCAGCCGGAAAAAGCCGAGGACGTCGAACATCTGAAGGCGCTGCAACGCGAGGTCCACCAGACCTTCATCGATCTGGTCAAGCAAAGTCGCGGCGCTAGGCTGGTCGAAGACGACGACCTGTTTTCCGGCCTGTTCTGGTCGGGACTGCGCGGGCGCGACCTCGGCCTTGTCGATCAGATCGGCGACCTGCGCGGCACCTTGCGCGCCCGCTTCGGCGACAAGGTCAAACCGGTATTGATCCAGGCGAGCCGCAGCCTGTTCGGCCGCAAGCAGCCGGGCATTCGCGCCGACATGGTCGCGGGCGCCGGGCTGGCCTCGATCGGCGCCGGCTTCGCTTCGGAAATATTGAGCACCGCCGAGGAGCGCGCCCTGTGGGCTCGCTTCGGGCTTTGAAACGGGCGGGAACCGCGGGGCGCGCGGTTCCTTTCTATTGCCGAGGCGCGCGCCTCAGCGCATAATCGCCGGACCTTCAGGAGAATGGTCGAAGATGCCGCAGTTTCTTCTTCTTGGCCTCGTCGGGGCCGCCGCCTTGTTTGGCTACAAGCAGATGAAGCGGGACGCCGATCGTCTGGCTGAGCGCAATCGCCGCGCCGAATCCGAAATGAAGACCGGCGCGCAAGGCACGCTGGTGCGCGGCGACGACGGGATTTATCGCATCAAGAAGGATTGAGCGGGCGTCCCGCGTGATCGGAGACAAAAAGCCTGCTTTGACCGCGGCGGCCGACGGGATGTCGACTCTGATCCGGTTCAGTTTGGGCGGTTGAGGACCTCGCCAGGCATGGCCGCGAGCGGGGGTCCGCGATTTGAAACAGAATACAGTGATTCTGTTTCAGTTCTGAGCGGATCACAAGTTTTTAAATCGACCCTTCGGCGGCCTGATTCCACTCGGGAAGTGGGAAAATCTTGTCGTATGCCCAGTTAAAAACGAACGCGTAAACGAGGTAGAAAAGTGCGAAACTCACGTCCATCAGGAACGCCTGAAATAACCCGACGCCAAGATACCAAGCGAACAGAGGAAGCACCCAAACGAGCAATCCCGCCTCGAAGGCGAATGCATGAACTACCCGCAATTTCAACGTCTTAGAGGCCGTTTCGAAACCCTGCCAAGACCAGCCTCCATGGTTCACCCGGGACGCCCAAACCCGCGGAAATCGGGTATCATGTCATTGCGGAGCGACCATCCGAGGGGCCTTTGAACCCGCCGCAGTGAGTTTCGAAACGGACTCTTAGAGGCCGTTTCGAAACCCTGCCACGACCAGCCTCCATGGTTCACCCGGGACGCCCAAACCCGCGGAAATCGGGTATCATGTCATTGCGGAGCGACCATCCGAGGGGCCTTTGAACCCGCCGCAGTGAGTTTCGAAACGGACTCTTAGAAGTTCGCCCGTAAAAGCGCCACATCATGTGGTCGAACCCGAGGTTGTAGGCGTAATTCCAAAGCGTTGCGATTGTCGCCCCGATAAGAGCCACGACACCGATCTGCGAGGTGGGAAGGTGAAAAGCCCAAGCGCCAAGCGGCGTAACAATCATCAAGCCGATGACTTCGAAACTGAGCGCGTGGCGAACTCGGTCGCTGGTCGATCGCATGGGACTCCCCTCTATTGCGACAAACCGGGCCGTCCCGGCAGTTCTACCCTTTACGGGGGGAGGTCGTCCTACAACAAAACTTCATATGGCCATTTTGGCGAAATTCTTGAAGGGCCTCGTATTCTCCAAATCTGAAACAGAATGCATAATTCTGTTGCAGATTCCCCGGAATGCCCGCGCTCCATCGTGGACATTCTTTTATCCAGTGGGCAAGCTTGCGCCATGGTTCCGCGGATTGGCGAACTCGCCAGTCGGGGCGACGCGCCGGGAGGTCTCGTGGCAAACCCCTTTTCCCATGGCACCGTCCATGACGCAGGAGAAGATCTTCAGGCGGCGCTGCGGTCGGATCCGCAAATCCTCGCGCTGTGGGAAAGCCTGACGCCGCTCGGTCGCAACGAGTTCATCTGCTGGGTCGAGGACGCGAAACAGCCGAAAACGCGCCGGCGACGCATCGAGCGAACCCGTGAGGAACTGTTGGAGGGCAAGAAGCGGCCCTGCTGCTGGGCGGGGTGCATTCACCGCACCGACAAGGCGCCCGGCCGTTGGCAGCAGGCTGTCCTGATCAATCGGAAAGAGAAGAAGGGTCCGTAGCCGGCTTGGGCGACCTCTCCGATCTACCGTCCCCCGGGAAACGCTAGTGTCGGGATTCCCTGTCCGGGTCAGGCGCACCGAGACGCGGCCCACCCAAACCTTGACCGGCCTCGTGCCCGCGTGGCAACTCGCGGGCAATCGTTTCCGCCCGCCGCGATCGCCCGCGGGCCCCAATCCGGACCGCTCCTATCATGTCAGACACGCCCTCCCACATGGACCCGCGCCGCTCCTTCCAGGCGCTGATCCTGACGCTCCACCGCTACTGGGCCGACTATGGCTGCGTGGTGCTGCAACCCTACGACATGGAGGTCGGCGCCGGTACCTTCCATCCGGCGACGACGCTGCGCGCGCTCGGGCCGAAGCGATGGAACGCGGCCTATGTCCAGCCGTCGCGGCGGCCCAAGGACGGGCGTTACGGCGAGAACCCCAACCGGTTGCAGCATTATTACCAGTATCAGGTGATCCTGAAGCCGAACCCGTCGAACCTGCAGGAGCTCTATCTCGGCTCGCTCGCCGCGATCGGCATCGACCCGCTGCTGCACGACATCCGCTTCGTCGAGGACGATTGGGAAAGCCCGACGCTGGGCGCCTGGGGCCTCGGCTGGGAGTGCTGGTGCGACGGCATGGAGGTGTCGCAGTTCACTTATTTCCAGCAGGTCTGCGGCATCGAATGCGCGCCGGTGGCGGGCGAACTGACCTATGGCCTGGAACGTCTCGCCATGTATGTGCAGAATGTCGACAACGTCTACGACCTCAATTTCAACGGCCGCGAGGGCGAGGAAAAGGTCAGCTATGGCGACGTCTTCCTACAGGCCGAGCAGGAATATTCGCGCTACAATTTCGAGTTCGCCGACACGGCGATGTTGCTCAAGCATTTCGACGATGCCGAGGCCGAATGCCTGGCGCTCCTGAAGGCGGGGGCGCCGAGCGATCCGGGCGCACTGCATCGCTGTGTGCTGCCGGCCTACGACCAGTGCATCAAGGCCTCCCACGTCTTCAATCTGCTCGACGCGCGCGGCGTCATTTCGGTCACCGAGCGCCAGAGCTACATCCTGCGCGTCCGCACCCTCGCCAAGGCCTGCGGCGAGGCGTTCTTGCTGACCGACGCGGGCGGGGCACTGTCCGCGGCCGCCTGACGGCTACCGGATCTCGACAATTCGCTCTCCGGCGTCCAGCGCCGCGACCAGTTCCGGCAAGGCAGCCTCGAAGACGTGGCGCAAGACCGGATTGCTTACGTTTCCCAATCTCACCCAAACGACGGGAGCACCGGGCTCCTCGTCGTTGGCCAGGCTGAGGAAATCAGCGTCCTTAGTGATCAGGACCGCTCTGGTATGGCACGCGTGATCCCAAATCAAGCGATCGTCGGAAGCGCCAAGGCCGATTCGATTGACATGATCGGCTTCGTGTCCAGCCTCCCGCAGGTAATCAGCCAAGCCGGGGGGCAACTGCGCATCCACCAGGAAACGCACGACTAGGCCGCTCGGATGACGCGGTGGTCGATCATTCCGGCGGCATAGCCCAGCGCCGCGTCGATATCCTTCTCCGAGAGATAGTCGAAATCTCTTAGAATATCCCCGCGTGCCGCTCCCGAGGCCAGCATTTCGAGGATATCGGTAACACACACGCGCGTGCCGCGAATCGTCGGCCGCCCTCCGCAGATGGCGGGATCCGAGACAATGCGGCCGGCTCTGTCATCATCGGCGCGGCGGAGTACGCCGGGTCGGATTTGTTCAAACTCGTCATGCAGAACATTGATCCGGTCTTCTTCCCGTCTTCGCTTTCCGTAGGCTGCGAGAAATGCCTCCAGAGCCACGGTCACCTCGCTCGCCAGTCGCGTGTCCGGTGGCACGACGGCGAACCATTGCCTGAGCATCTTTTCGGTTCGATCGCCGTCCGGTTCAGCGTCCGGATGACCTTTGACTGCGAGATAGTCCTCAGCCCTTTCGAATTGCCGGCGAAGAAACTTGCTGGGTGCGAAGCGCCAGGTTTCGCCATCGCGCAGGGCGTACCAGGAGCGGGTGAAAGACACGCGGCGTAGGAGTTCCGGGCTCCGATCCAGCGCGTCACCGTAGCGGATGATCTGCGTTTGCGCTTGATCGAGGGAAACCACCGGTTTCGGCAAAGGCTTCGACATGTTTGTCATCCATTCAGGTAAAATAGATATGCACGTTAATACACCATAATAATCTTTCGGTCCAACGCTGTATCCGTGTCACCGGATGCGACATCGCATTTGCTTTTCCACCGGACGGCTTATTTCCCCCTGTCATACGGAGAAGCTTTTCAATCACGAGAGGTCGCGATGCAGTGGCGCGGACGCAGACAGTCGAGCAATATCGAGGACAGGCGGGGCTCTGGCGGCGGCTTCGGCCGGCGCGGTGGCGGGGGCTTGCGGCTGCCGATACGGGCCGGGGGCGGCGGCACCATCGGCCTGCTCATCGTGGCGGCGGTGCTGTGGCTCGGCTTCGGGATCAACCCATTGCAGCTTCTCGGCATGGCGGATGGCGGCGGCAGCAGCTATCAGACCAGCCAGCGCACCGGCCCGGGCGTCGCAGGCACCGCCGACACGACCGATGATTTCGTCGCGACCGTCCTTGCCGACACCGAGGATGTTTGGACCCAGCGCTTCCAGGAGGCGGGCGAAACCTATCCGGCGCCGACCCTCGTCTTGTTCACCGACCGGGTCGATTCGGCCTGCGGCATCGCCGGCGCGGCGACCGGGCCATTCTACTGCCCGTCCGATTCCAAGCTCTATATCGATCTCGGCTTCTTCGACCAACTGCGCAACCAGCTCGGCGCGCCGGGCGATTTCGCCCAAGCCTATGTTATCGCCCACGAGGTCGGCCACCACATCCAGAACCTCACCGGTGTCTTGCCGAAGTTCAACCAGGCGCGCTCGCGCATGAGCGAGTCGGACGCGAACGCCATGTCGGTGCGGGTGGAGTTGCAGGCCGATTGCTATGCCGGCATTTGGGCGAATGGCAGTCAGCAAGCCGGATATCTGGAGGCCGGCGATATCGACGAGGCGCTGAACGCCGCCCAGCAGATCGGCGACGACACGCTGCAAAAGCGCAGCCAGGGCACCGTGGTGCCGGACAGCTTCACCCATGGCACGTCGGCGCAGCGCCAGGAGTGGTTCCGGCGCGGCTTCGATAGCGGCGATTTCGGCGCCTGCGATACGCTGAGCGGTGCGATCTGAGGCGCGTCGGGCGTCGCAGTGATGGCGATGACCCGCCTCGAGGCGAAGGCGCATCGCGCGCGCCGCGCCATCGCCGCGCAGACAACCGCGCTGGAGGAGCACCTCTGGCGCGGTATCCGCGCGATCCCGGGTGAGGGCGGCCATTTCCATCGGCAGGTGGTGATCGGCCCTTACCTCGCCGACTTCGTCTCCCATCGCCTGCGCCTCATCATCGAGGTCGACGGCGCCCAGCATGCGCGCGCCGACCGGCAGGCTAGGGACGCCGCGCGTGACCGCTGGCTCGGCGAGTGCGGCTATCTGGTCGTGCGCTTCGCTAATAATACGGTCCGCGCCGATTCCGCCGCGGTGCTCGAATCCATCCGTGCCGTGGTCGACGAGCGGCGGCATTTGCCACCCGGGGAGGAACCGGCCAAGCCGAAAGTTCTCGGCAAGAAGCGCCCGCGGCCGAAACCCGGAACGTCCTGACGTGGATCGTCGAGGATCGGGCAGGATCCTTGTTCGACCCTCCCCCATTGGGGCGATCCGATCGCCGGTTGATCGGCGGCCGGAACTGGGTTTCGATCGCATCAGTGAGAACGCTGTCGGGGAGGGACGCGTGCCAGCCATCGGTCGCTCGGTGATGATCGTCGGCAGCCCCGGCGCCGGCAAGTCGACGCTGGCACGCCAGCCAGGCCAAGGACCGGCAACGCGAGGACTGGCTCGGCTCGCAAGGCTACCGGGTGCTGCGCTTCTGGAACGACGAGGTCCGGCTTGAACGGGATGCCGTCCTTGACACGATCTTTGCCGTGGTCGAAGAGCGTCGCCAAATGCGGGACGATCGATGATCATGCTCCCAACCTCCCCTTGGTGGGGAGGTCGCCGCCCCCGGGTCTTGCCTTCGGCAAGCCCGAGGACAGACGCCACGGCGGGTGGAGGGCTCTCGACTGTTCATTCCATCCCACCCCGGCGCTGACGCGCCGACCCTCCCCATCGAGGGGAGGGTGGAGAAATGCCGAGCCATGCCCGACCTTCTGCTTGAACTGCGCTCCGAAGAGATTCTCGCCCGCCCGCGCTCCCGCAGCGCCATCGGCGCGAGGAAGCGCAACCAGGCGAATGGCATGCGGGCGGAGAGACACTGATGCCCGACCTTCTGCTTGAACTGCGCTCCGAAGAGATTCCCGCCCGCATGCAGCGCAAGGCGGCGGGCGATCTGAAAAAGCTGGTCGCCGATGCGCTGGTCGACGCCGGGCTGACCTATGAGGGCGCGCGGGAATATTGGACGCCGCGGCGCCTGACCCTCGACATTCGCGGCGTCGACGCGCGCTCGAAGGACGTCGCCGAGGAGCGCAAGGGACCGCGCACCGACGCGCCGCCAAAGGCCATCGAAGGGTTCCTGCGCGGCGCGGGGCTCGCCTCGATCGACGATGCGGAGATTCGTTCGGACCCGAAGAAGGGCGATTTTTACGTCGCGACGATCAAAAAGCCCGGACGGCCGGCCGAGGCGATCATCGCCGACGCGATGCCGGGCATCATCAAGGGCTTTCCCTGGCCGAAATCCATGCGCTGGGGCGCCGCCTCGCGCGAGCCGGGTTCCTTGCGCTGGGTGCGGCCGCTGCAATCGATCCTGTGCACCTTCGGTCCGGAGACCGAGGAGCCGGTGATCGTCGATTTTGACGTCGACGGCATCAAGGCCGGCAACACGACGCGCGGTCATCGGTTTCACGCGCCGGAGGAATTCTCCGTTCGCCGCTTCGACGATTACGCGGCGAAGCTCGAAAAGGCCTTCGTCGTGCTCGACGCCGAGCGGCGCAAGGACATGATCCGCCACGACGCGGAAAACCTCGCCTTCGCCAAGGGCCTCGAAGTGGTGCCGGACGACGGGCTGCTGGAAGAGGTGTCGGGACTGGTCGAATGGCCGGTGACGCTGATGGGCGAATTCGAGCCGGACTTTCTCGAGATTCCGCCGGAAATCATCCGCTCGACCATCAAGGCCAACCAGAAGTGTTTCGTGCTGCGGCCGCATGGCGGCGGCAACGGCAAACTCTCCAACCATTTCGTCCTCGTTTCCAATATCGAGGCGAGCGACGGCGGCGCGGCGATCGCCAGCGGCAACGGCAAGGTGGTGCGGGCGCGGCTGTCGGACGCGCTGTATTTCTGGCAGACCGACCAGGCCGATTTGCCCGACCTGGAGAGCCTCGAGGCGTCGGCCGAAAAATTCGACCTCGATCTGGCAAAGCCGCTCGACCAGCGCATGGCCAAGCTCGATGCGCTGGGCGTGACCTTCCACGCCAAGCTGGGCACGCAGGGCGAGCGGGTCGCCCGCATCGCGACACTGGCCGAGGAAATCGCGCGGACGGTCTATCCCGAGGGGGCGAGGTTCGGCGGCGAGGCGGTTTCGGCCGACGAACTGGCGGCGCTGGCAAAACGCGCGGCGGTGTTGGCCAAGGCCGATCTGACCACCGAGGCGGTTGGCGAGTTTCCCGAGCTGCAGGGGCTGATGGGCCGCTATTACGCGGCACTGCAGGGCGAGCATCCGTCGGTGCAGGCGGCGATCGAGGAGCACTACAAGCCGATAGGGCCGACGGACACGGTGCCATCCGACCCGGTGGCGATCTGCGTGGCGCTGGCCGACAAGCTCGACATGCTGGTCGGCTTTTGGGCGATTGGTGAGAAACCGACGGGGTCCAAGGACCCTTATGCGCTCAGAAGGGCGGCGCTGGGCGTCATCCGGATGGTGGTGGAAAACGCTCATTCCCTGCCTCTAGGCGCGCTTACAACGTTATCTTTCGATGTAATGAACGACCATATCGATGGGGTCGACTTAAAGCAGAAACTGAAAGATGGGCTGCGGTATATTTCGCAAGCGCATGGAGCCGTAGGCAGTTTTAATCAGACTGACGACCTCCTCTCCTTCTTCCACGATCGCTTGAAGGTCCAACTCCGCGACCAGGGCGCGCGTCACGATCTTGTCGATGCCGTGCTGTCGGGGGGCGAGGGCGCCGCGCCGAATGACGATCTCCTGGACATCACCCGCCGCGTCGAGGCGCTGGGCCAATTCCTCGACTCGGAGGACGGCAAGAATCTCCTCGCCGGTACCCGTCGCGCGGCGAACATTCTCGCCGCCGAGGAGAAGAAGGGCACCCGTATCGCAGACGCCGTCGATCTCGACCTGTTGAGCGAGCACGAGGAGAAGGTGCTGGCCGGCGCCGTCGACCGGGCCGAGATGGAGTTGGAAGAGGCGCTGGCGGGCGAGAATTACGAACACGCCATGGCCGCGCTCGCGAACTTGCGCATTCCCGTCGACGCCTTTTTCGACAAGGTGCTGGTCAACGCCGAGGACGAGGCCGTGCGAGCCAACCGGCTGACGCTGCTCGCCCGCATCCGCGCCGCGACGCGCAAGGTCGCCGATTTCGGCAAGATCGCTGGCTGAGCGGGTAAGGCGCCACATTCGGCGCTTCATTCAACCCGAACGCCTTTACCGGGGCAGGCGACGCGATCACATCCCCGTGTTTCGAGGCTCGATGGAGTGGGCAGCGTTAACCAAAAATTAACTCAAAGTTGAGGGTTTCCGGGACTTTGTGGTAAAATCGTCAGGTCTTGCCTTTACTGTGGCTTCCTGAACGCCTGACTGAAACATTTCGTGATCGGCTTTGCCCGGAACCCGCCAGATTTGAAGGGGATAGCTGCGCTCAGCCGCTTGGGACGGATTTGAACCTTCGGGTTCAGGGGGCCGTCCCGAAACCAGACTTCGAGCGACTTCGAGGGGAAACCAGCGAATGATGAAGCTCAGCGCCGTTACGACGGCTGCCGTGAAATTTGCCTGCGCCATCGTCGCGGGCACGCTGTTGATCAGCAGTTCGGCTCATGCCGAATGGAAAGCTCCGTGGAAATCGGACGACAAGGCGCTTGTGATCGATGCCTACGAGTTCAACCCGATCAACTGGCAGGAACTGACCTCGGACAAGCGCATCGCCGGCTTCATCAACAAGGCCTCCGACGGCCTGCCGCCGGCGTGGAGCTGCGGCAAGGCCGACGGCGACGACTACAAGCTGTGCAAGAACCGCTGGTGGAAATATTCCGTCACCAAGGAACTCTATATGACCCGCCGCGAGATGGCGAAGATGAAGGGGCTCCTCTGGGGCGCCTATCATCTCGGTCGTCCCGGAAATCCGCGCGAGCAGGCCGACCATTTTGTCGATTTCGCCGAGCCGGCCGGGGACGATCTGATCGCGCTCGACATCGAGGACAATTCCGAGGAGTGGATGAGCCTCGCCGACGCCGAGATCTTTGCCGACCAGATCAAGATCCGTACCGGCCGCTATCCCGTGCTCTACACCAACGGCTCGACCGCCAAGGCGATCTCCGCCCAGCGGGCGCAATATCCGCTGCTGTCGCGTCTGCCGCTCTGGTATGCCCGCTACCGCGACGATATCACCGGCAAGTTTCCAGAGGAGACTTGGCCGAGCTATGCCCTGTGGCAGTTCTCCTCGATGCACAATTGCGACAGCCGTAGCTGCCCGTACCGCGTGAAGGGCGCCAAGACCGATATCGACGTCAATGTTTCGACGATGGACGTCGCCGGCCTCCAGGCGGCCTGGCCGTTCAACGAGCTGATCGAGCGGGCGCCGGATGCCGACGATCCGGCGATGATGATCGCCTCGCTGGACGAGACGACCAAGGCGGAGGTGGCCAAGGTTGCTGTCGCGACGGAAGCCGACGCGACGACCCCGCCCAAGCCTGGTGCCAAGCCGACGACGAGCCCGCTGGTCGCCGCCTATGGCCCCGCTGAGCAGCACGCGCGGCTGGACCCGCTGAAACTCCTGACCAACGTCGCCCGTGGCGCAACGAAGGCTGACAAGCCGGCGCTTGTGGCAGACGCCGTCGCCCCGGCCGAGGAGCCGTCGGGTGAGGCCGTTCGCGAGTTCCAGACCCATCTCGCCGCGCTGCAAGAGACGGTTGCCTACGCCGCC
This sequence comes from Aurantimonas sp. C2-5-R2, assembly GCF_036549495.1. NCBI lineage: Bacteria > Pseudomonadati > Pseudomonadota > Alphaproteobacteria > Hyphomicrobiales > Aurantimonadaceae > Aurantimonas > Aurantimonas sp. C2-5-R2. The sequence continues at coordinate 75,985 of NZ_JAZHLJ010000001.1, read as the reverse complement.
AACGAAGTCGACCGGCTGTTCATCGGCCGCGCGGAAGCGGCGACGCGCCGGGAAGAGGCACGGCCGATCAAGGGCGACGACGAAAGTGCGGGGTTGGATTTCCGTCAGCGCTCGCGTTTCGCCGAAATCGTCAAAGCGGCGGAAGCGGCCAAGAAGGCCGGTGCCCTGCCGATGCCGGCGCGAATTCTGTCGCAGCTGGGCGCCGAGGGCGGCGACCGCGGGCCGCGCGTCGCTCTACCCGGTGCTGGGCAACGCTTTGCCGGGCTCGACATTCCCGCCCGCCGCATCGACGCGGCGTTCGAAGCGACGCGCTGATCCCGCGCTCTTCTCTTTTTTAGGCGTTCAGCAAAATTTTATCGGATCAACGTGGAACCAAAGCTCAAGACAACCGTTTCAGACCCGAACAATTACGCCAACATGCTAGAGTACGGGTGCTTCAAGTGAATAAAACAATTGGCTGGGTCGTCGGTATCATCGTCCTTTTGATCGTGGTCTGGTTCGCCTTCACGATGATCAATGTGGATGTGACCGAGGAAGGCGCGTTGCCGGAAGTTAGCGTCGAAGGCGGTCAGCTGCCCAAGGCAGATGTCACGACGGGCGATATCGACGTCGGCACGGAAGAAAAGACGATCGAGGTTCCGACGATCGACGTCCAGCCGGCTCCGGAGAGCGACAAGCCCGCCAACTAAGTTCTGGCGAGCCGCCTGCAGTTCCAGTAAGAACCCTAAAGGGCAGTGGCGAAAGCCACTGCTTTTTTTATTTTCGGGCTGCTCCACATTTGGGGCCGCATGAGGTCTCGTTTGGAAGCCGGCCATGACGTCTGAACGCGCTGCCCCCGATGTCGCTTCGGTCTGTTTGGGCGAAGCTCGTGCCGGTGCGATCGAGACGACCTGCCTTCCGGCCGAAAGCGACGACGCTGTCGAGCGCACGGTCGCCTGCCTTCGCGGCGGCGGCCTTGTGGGCCTGCCGACCGAGACCGTCTATGGGCTGGCGGGCGACGCCACCAATGGCGAGGCCGTCGCACGGATATTCGAGGCCAAAGGCCGTCCCCGCTTCAACCCGCTCATCTGTCACGTCAGCGACCGCGACATGGCGGCACGCCTGGCCGTCTTCGACGACATGGCGCGGGCGCTGGCGGAGCGGTTCTGGCCCGGGCCGCTGACGATCGTCCTGCCGCAGGCGGAGGGAACGCCAGTTCATCCTCTGACGACCGGCGGCCTTGCCACCATCGCGCTGCGTCAGCCGAAGGGAATCGCCGGCGACATCATCGCGCGCCTCGGCCGCCCGCTCGCCGCGCCGAGCGCCAATCCTTCGGGGCGGGTCAGCGCCACCAGCGCGGGTCAGGTGATGCGTGGCCTCGGCGGTCGGATCGAAATGATCCTCGACGCGGGTCCGTCGGAGCTCGGCCTGGAATCGACCATCGTCAAGCTGGAGCGGGGCCGCCTGGTGCTCCTGCGCGCCGGCCTTGTCGGTCGAGAGGCCTTACACGAAGCGACCGGGCTCGCCGTCGTCGCGCCGGACGCGGGTTCGGGCATCGAGGCGCCCGGCCAGCTTCGGTCCCATTACGCGCCGCACGGCTCGGTCCGGCTCGACGTGACTCAGGTGGAGCCGGGGGACTATCTGATTGCCTTTGGTGATGCGCCTGTGCCCGGCGCGGATGGGGCGGCCGAGATCGTCAATCTCAGCCCGTCCGGCGATCTGCGCGAGGCGGCGGCGAATCTGTTCGCGGCGCTGGCCCGCTTCGACCGGCCGGAGATCGCGCGCATCGCCGTGGCGCCGATCCCGCAAGAGGGGCTGGGCGAGGCGATCAACGACCGGCTTCGCCGCGCCGCCGCGCCGCGGGACTGACGCCGCGAATGACAGCCGGCTCGACGGATCGTCGCCGGCCTTCTATGTCTCGATCTTATGCAAGAGACCGATCCGAAAATCCCTGCCGTCCTCCTGGCCCGTTTCGCGGCCATTGTCGGTTCCGCCAACGCCCTGCGGGATGCCGACATGATGGAGGCCTACTTCAACGAGCCGCGCGACCTGTTTCATGGCCGCGCGGGATTGGTGCTGCGGCCAGGCAATGTCGAGGAGGTTGCCGCGATCATGCGCCTCGCCAGCGAGACGCGGACGCCGATCGTGCCCCAGGGCGGCAATACCGGCCTTGTCGGCGGACAATCACCCCGCTCGCAATCCGAGGTTCTGGTCAGCCTGTCGCGGCTCGATCGTATCCGCGATGTCGACCCGATCGGCCGCACGGCGACCGTCGAGGCGGGCGTCGTCCTGAAGCGAATCCAGGAGGCCGCGGACGAGGCGGACCTGTTGTTTCCGCTGTCGCTCGGCTCGGAAGGCTCCTGCCAGATCGGTGGCAATCTCGCCTCGAATGCCGGCGGAACCGGCGTTCTGGCCTATGGCAACGCCCGCGAGCTCTGCCTCGGCATCGAGGCGGTGCTGCCGTCGGGCGAGGTTCTGCACGGGCTGCGACGCCTGAAGAAGGACAACCGCGGCTACGATCTTCGCAATTTGCTGATCGGGTCGGAGGGGACGCTGGGGATCATTACCGCCGCCGTGCTCAAGCTGTTCCCCAAGCCCGCCGGCCGCGAAGTCGCCTATGTCGGGCTGGCGTCGCCTGAAGCCGCCCTGACGCTGCTGCAATTGGCGGAGCGACGGGCGGGAGCGCAGCTCACCGCCTTCGAATTGATTCCGCGCCTCGGCATGGAGTTCACGCTCCGCCATACGATCGGTTCCCGCGACCCGCTGGAGGCGCCGCACCCCTGGTACGTTCTCATGGAAATCTCCTCCGGCCGCTCGCAGGGCGACGCGCGCGAGACATTGGAGGGAATCCTCGAGGCCGGATTCGAGAGCCATGTCGTCGCCGATGCGGCGATCGCCAAATCGCTCGCCGAAGCGAACAGCTTCTGGATCATGCGCGAGGAATTGAGTTGGGCGCAGCGGCCCGAGGGCGGATCCATCAAGCATGATGTGTCCGTGCCGGTCGCCCTTATCCCGGAATTTCTTCAGGCCGCCGACAAGGCGGTGCTCGGGGCGATACCGCAGGCGCGGATCGTGGCGTTCGGCCATCTCGGTGACGGCAATATCCATTACAACATCTCGCAGCCCGTCGGGGCCGACAAGGATGCCTTTCTGGCCCGCTGGCACGAGATGAGCGATCTCGTCCACGGGATCGTCCGCACCCTGGACGGCAGCTTTTCCGCCGAGCACGGCATCGGCCAGCTGAAGCGCGACGAGCTCGCCCGGACCAAAGAGGGCGTCGAGATCGACCTGATGCGGCGGGCCAAGGCCGCCTTCGATCCTGACAACATCTTAAATCCCGGCAAGCTCGTTTAGACTTGATTCAAGTTTTCGACTTGCTAACCGTCTTTTCCGTCATGAAGACTTAACCGACTTTCTTAGCGCGACTTCAAGGCGGCGCCCCTACTGTCATCCTTATCGAAGGCCGGGATTACATCGGCCCGAACGAGAGACCGAAACATCGGCTCTCAGGAGAGGCAGAAGGCGTCATTTCATGAGCATTGCTCCGAACCCACTCGCGACCAAGCCCGAATGGGCGAACGTCCCGGTCCGCCTTGACCCGGCTGCTTGCGATCGTCGCCAGACGATCGAAATGGTCGAGGACGGGGAATTGATTACCTACAAGGTCGACCGCCGCGGGGCCGTCGTCCATCGGCGCCTGGAGAAATCCGGATTGCCGGTTTCGATCGCGCTGCCGCCACGCGCCTTTCGGGGTGTCGCGGCCCGCGCCATGGAAGACGGCAACGGCGAGGTGACGGTGACGCTTGAGCTGCATCACAGCGATCCGCGCTGCACGGTGCCGCTCTTGGTTGCCAGCGACCTCTACGATGTCGCCGCCGACTGGCGGGGATGGGCGGAACTGTTCAACCTGCCGATGCTGATGATCGAGGCGGATGGCGCGTTGCGCACGCTTGAAGAGACGCTCGGGCACATCCGGGCTGCCGCGCCGGCGCCGCGTCGCCGGTCGCCCAACCGCCAGCGCCGGCCGCGCTTCCTGGCGCGTCGCAAGCCCGGTGGGCTCGGGATGCGCATGGTGGTTGCCGGAGAGGAAATCATCGCCCGTCAGTAGCGCCGGGCGGTGGGCGTCAGATTCCCGCCAGCGGGAAGGACAGCGCCCACAGGGACGAGAAGATCAAGCCGAAGAAGATGATCCAGCCGAACACCGTGTTCGACTTGAACAGCCTCAGGCACTGGTCCGCATCCTCGATGTCGAGGGTGCGGATCTGCCAGATCATCTGGAAGGCGCCGGCGGCAAGGCCGGCATAGGCGGGCCATTCGGGTCCGCCCCCCGTGCCATAGCCGGTCAGCACGAAGGCGCCAGCGAACAGGGCGATTGCTCCGAGATAGAGAATTGTCAGCGCCAGTCTGGTTCGCTCGCCGAACAGCCGGGCCGTGGAACGGACGCCGACCAGCGCGTCGTCTTCCTTGTCCTGATGCGCGTAGATCGTGTCGTAGCCGATAGTCCAGAGAATGCTGCCGGCGTAAAGCAGGCCGGCAGCGAGCGACAGCGTGCCCCAATACGCCGCCCATCCCATCAGCGCGCCCCAGGAAAAGGCGAGGCCGAGCCCCAACTGCGGCCAGTCGGTGAAGCGCTTCAGGAATGGATAGATCGCCACCACGCCGAGCGAGGCGACCCCGAGCAGGACCGCGAACAGGTTGAACTGGATCAGTACCAGGAACCCGACCAGCGCCTGGACGACGAGAAACAGCTTGGCCTGGAGGCGCGAAACCCGGCCGGAGGGCAGCGGACGCGACCGGGTGCGTGCGACGAGCGTATCGATCGTCTCGTCGACGAGGTCGTTATAGGTACACCCCGCGCCGCGCATGGCGATCGCACCGACCAAAAAGAGGAAGAGCTGCCAGAGGCTGGGAAGGCCGGTGTGAACGGCCCCCGTCTGCACCGCCTGCGGCGCCAGCGCCGCCGCCCACCAGCACGGCCACAGCAGCAATTGCCAGCCGATCGGACGGTCCCAGCGCGCCAACTGCGCATAGGGCCAGAGGCCGCGCGGCAACGTGCGGTAGACCCAATTGTTGGACGGTGCATCCGCCACGCGGTCGATTTGGTCCGCGAGGCTTCCTTTCAGATTCGACATGGCACCGAGATTGATGGCCGAAAGGCCGCAGTCAAGGGTTTTCCGCTTTATCAACGCTTAAGATTCGCCGCGCCGAACTTGACCGCGGCCGTTGCGCCCCCGTAATCGGCAGCGGTCGGCCGGCCTGGGCGGCAGAAATGCGCTGACAGGGGCGAAGCCATGACGATCAACGTTCTTCTCATCGGCGGCGGTGGCCGCGAACACGCGATTGCCTGGAAACTCGCGCAATCGCCCGATCTTGGGCGCCTCTACGCCGCGCCGGGCAATCCCGGCATCGCCGAGCACGCCGAGACCGTCGAACTCGACATCTTGGATCAAGCGGCCGTCGTGGCGTTCTGTCGCTCCAATGCGATCGGCCTTGTAATCGTCGGTCCCGAAGTGCCGCTCGTCGCCGGCCTCGGCGATAGCCTTGCCGCCGCCGGTATTCCGGTGTTCGGCCCCTCCGCCGCCGCGGCGCGGCTCGAGGGCTCGAAGGGCTTCACCAAGGATCTGTGCACCCTCCACGACATTCCGACGGCGCGCTACTGTCGCTTCGACGACGTGGCCGCCGCGCGCGACTATGTCGGCGCTGGCGGCCTGCCGATCGTGATCAAGGCGGACGGGCTTGCCGCCGGCAAGGGCGTCACCGTGGCCGAAACGCGTCAGGACGCGCTTGCGGCCATCGACGCCTGCTTCGAGGGCGATTTCGGCGGGCCGGGCGCGGAGGTCGTCATCGAGGAGTTCCTCGAGGGCGAGGAGGCGAGCCTGTTTTGCATCTGCGATGGCGAGCGGGCGCTGTTCTTCGGCACGGCGCAGGATCACAAGCGCGCCTTCGACCGTGACCGCGGCCCGAACACAGGCGGCATGGGCGCCTATTCGCCGGCGCTGCCGATGAACGATGCGATGGTGCGCCGGGCGATGCGCGAGATCGTCGAGCCAACGCTCGCCGGGATGAAGGCGGCCGGAGCCCCGTTCCAGGGCATTCTATATGCCGGGCTGATGCTGACGGAGTCCGGTCCCAAGCTGATCGAATACAATGTCCGCTTCGGCGATCCGGAATGCCAGGTGCTGATGATGCGGCTGGAAAGCGATCTGCTGCCGATTCTTCTCGCCGCCGCCAAGGGCGACGTCTCGGCCGTCGTGCCGCAATGGTCGGAAGAGCGGGCCCTGACCGTGGTCATGGCTTCGGAGGGCTATCCGGGCGCCCATGCCAAGGGCACCGCGATCCGCCATTTGCCAGCGGCGAGTGCAACGACTCGTATCTTCCAGGCCGGGACGCAACGCGATGGCGACCGGCTGCTCGCCGTCGGGGGACGTGTCCTCAACGTCACCGCCACCGGTGCCAGCGTGAAGGAAGCCGCGCGCCGCGCCTATGAGGTCGTCGAAGCCGTCGAATGGGACGAGGGATTTTGGCGTTCAGACATCGGCCACCGCGCGATCATGACCGAAAGCGTCTGAAGTCTCCGTTGGGCCGGGTTTTCGGCGTTCGGAGCCGATCCCGATCGTGTCGCTGACATTGACCTTTACGTAAAATGTGGGAAATGTCTTGGCCCGTGGGTGGGAAACCATCCACGGGGCCATACATTCCTCGTTAACAATGCGGCGAACCCCGGAGCGAAGCCATGTCATTTCGTCAGGAAAAGCTGACACGGCCGATCTATCGATGGGCCAAGGGCGTCATGCCGCCGATCTCGGAAACCGAGCGGGAGGCGATCGACGCCGGCACGGTTTGGTGGGACGGCGAACTCTTCACAGGCGATCCCGACTGGAACAAGTTGCTCGCTATGCCCCCGGCGCGGCTGTCGCCGGACGAACAGGCGTTTCTCGACGGTCCAGTCAACGAACTCTGCGCGATGATCGATGAGTGGAAGCTGGTCTGGGAAGATCGCGATCTGCCGCCCGAGGTCTGGGACTTCCTGCGCAAGAAGAAATTCTTCGGCATGATCATCCCGAAGGAATACGGCGGCCTGGGCTTTTCCAACACCGCCCATTCGGAGGTGGTGCGCAAGGTCTCCTCCTGTTCGGTCGTCGCCGGCGTCACCGTGATGGTGCCGAATTCGCTCGGACCGGGCGAGTTGATGCTGCATTTCGGCACGCAGGCGCAGCGCGATTACTGGCTGCCGCGTCTCGCCGACGGGCGCGAGATTCCGTGCTTCGGCCTGACCTCGCAGGAAGCCGGCTCCGACGCGGCGGCGATGCTCGACACCGGCATGGTCGAATATGGCGAGCATGAAGGCGAACGCGTTCTCGGCATCCGGCTGAATTTCCACAAGCGCTACATCACCCTCGGCCCGGTCGCGACTGTAATGGGCCTCGCCTTCAAGATGTTCGATCCGCAGAACCATCTCGGCAAGGGCGAGGATCTCGGCATCACGGTCGCGCTGCTGCCGACCGCGACCAAGGGTGTGCGCCACGGCGACCGGCATGTCCCGCTGCTGACCTATTTCCAGAACGGCCCGCTCTACGGCGACGACGTGTTCATTCCGCTCGACTGGATTCTCGGCGGGCCAGACCAGATCGGCCAGGGCTGGACGATGCTGATGACGGCGCTTGCCGCCGGCCGTGGCATTTCGCTGCCCTCGCAATCCTCCGCCGCGGCCGCCATCTGCGCGCGTACCACTGGGGCCTATGCGCGGGTTCGCACCCAGTTCAACGTGCCGATCGGCATGTTCGAGGGCATCCAACAGCCGCTCGCCGACATCGCCGCCAATGCGTATCTCATCGACGCCGCCCGCCGGCTGACCGTTGCCGCGCTGGATGAAGGCCATAAGCCGTCGGTGGTGTCGGCGATCATGAAGGCGCACGCGACCTATCGCATGCGCGAGTCGATCGAGCGGGCCATGGACATTCATGGCGGCAAGGCGATCATCGACGGCCCGAAGAACTATCTCGCCTCTCAGTACCGGTCGGTGCCGATCGGCATCACGGTCGAAGGCGCCAACATCCTCACCCGCAATCTGATGATCTTCGGCCAGGGGGCGATCCGCGCCCATCCCTACATGCTGAAGGAACTGCTGGCCCTGTCCGACGAGGACGAGGAGAAGGGGCTGGACGACTTCGACAAACATTTCTGGGCGCATGTCGGCCATTCGGCCAAGAACGCCCTGCGCTGCTTCGTGCGCGGCTGGACCGGCGGTCTGGCCGCCCCGGCGCCGAAGAATGCGGCTTTCACCAGCCATTGGCGGCAATTGTCGCGCAATGCCTCGGCGTTCGCGCTTCTGTCCGACCTGGCCCTGTTGACGCTGGGCGGCGCGCTGAAACGCAAGGAAATGCTGTCGGCGCGGCTCGGCGACATTCTCTCCGAACTCTATCTGCTCGGCGCCGTCCTGAAGCGTTTCGAGACCGAGGGGCGGCCGGAGGCCGACAAGCCGCTGGTCGAGTACATCATGGAGAAGGGCTACAATCGCATGGCCCTTGCCTTCAACGGCGTCCTCGACAATCTGCCGGCGCGCTGGGCGACGATCCTGACCCGGGCGATCGCCTTCCCGCTGGGCGTGCCCTACCACGAGCCGTCGGACGAATTGACCAGCGAGGTCGCGGCGATCCTGATGCGTCCGTCCTCGCAGCGCGACCGGCTGACGCCGGACCTCTATCTCGGCGAGGGGCACGCCCAGCATCCGATCAAGGATCTGGAACTGGCCTTTGAACTGGTGAGCGAGGCCGCGCCGATCGAGAAGAAGCTGCGCGAGGCCAACATCCGCGATCCCGAGGAAGCGAGGGAGGCTGGCGTGATCTCCAATGCGGAGTTCGTGCGGCTGGCGGAGGCCAAGGAGGCGGTGGACAAGGTCATCGCGGTCGACGCTTTCCCGATGGCGGAGGTCTCTCCGATCGCATCCCAACATGATCGTCCGGCCAAAAATGGCGGCAAGGGCGAACAGCGAGAGGCAGCGGAATAATGGCGAAAGCGGTCTATCTGGTCGACGGCGCCCGCACCCCGTTCATCAAGGCACGCGGCAAGCCGGGTCCGTTCTCGCCCGTCGACCTCGCGGTCCAGTGCGGCCGGCCGCTGTTGATGCGGCAGAGCTTTGCAGCGGATGCGATCGATCTGGTTATCCTCGGCTGCGTCAATGTCGTCGCGGACGAGATGAACCCGGCGCGCGTCGCGGCCTTGCGTCTGGGCCTGAAGGACGAGATTCCGGCCTTCACGGTCCAGATCAATTGCGGCTCCGGCATGCAGTCGATCGACACGGCGTTTCGCTATATCGAGCGCGGTACGGCCGACATCGTGCTGGCCGGCGGGGCCGAGGCGCTAAGCCATTCGCCGCTCGTCCTCAGGCGCGGCGCCGTCGACTGGTTCGCGGCGCTCAACGGCGCCCGCTCCACGACCGACCGGCTGAAGGCCTTCACCGGTTTGCGGCCGGAGTTCCTCAAGCCGGTCATCGGGCTGGAGCGCGGTCTCACCGACCCGATCACCAATCTCAATATGGGCCAGACCGCCGAAGTGCTGGCCCATCTCTTCGACGTGTCCCGGCGTGAGGCGGACGCCTATGCGGCCGAAAGCCATAACCGGCTGGCCAACGCGACGAAGCAGGGCTGGCTGCGGGACGAGATGCTGCCGGCCTTCTCCCGCGACGGCGAGGTCTTCGATCACGATGACGGGGTGCGGCCGGACTCCTCCGCCGCGTCCCTCGCCAAGCTGAAGCCGGTCTTCGAACGGCCTTACGGCAAGGTGACGGCCGGCAATTCCTCGCAGATCACCGACGGCGCCTCGTGGGTCGTGCTGGCGTCGGAGGAGGCCGTCACGCGTCATGGCATGACGCCGCTGGCGCGCATCGTCGATTCAGAATGGGGCGGGCTCGACCCGTCGATCATGGGTCTTGGCCCAGTGGTGTCGACGGCGCCGATCCTGAAGCGCCAGAACATGACGGTGGCCGACGTGGATCTGTGGGAGTTGAACGAGGCCTTCGCGACCCAGGTGCTGGCCTGCCTCGCGGCGTTCGACGATCCGAGCCTGGTCGATCCGGTGCTCAGCCTGGAAGGTCGCGGCGGTCGGATCGATCACGCCAACATCAATGTCGACGGCGGCGCCATCTCGCTCGGTCATCCGGTCGGCACCAGCGGCAATCGCATCACCTTGCATCTGGCCAACGCCATGCGGCGGCTCGGCCGCAAGCGCGGCATCGCGACCGAATGCATCGGCGGCGGCCTCGGCGGCGCGATGCTGCTGGAAGCCGCCTGAGCGCGCGACGAGACACCATGCCGGCGCGGGGTTTCGCGCCGGCTGTTCGCCCGAAACCCGATTCGGCGCCGCGAGGTCCCAAACTCTTCGCGGCGCGTTCCGACAAGAAGACGAGATCAGAACCATGGGCAGAATGCTGAACGCACTTTCCGATCGCGCCCTCGAACTCGGGCCGGCACGCGCAGCCGAGCAGCACGGTAACTGGCGGGCCGCCACCGACGAGAATTACGTCTACTGGCTGGTGCTCGACCGTCCGGGCAAGGCGATCAACACCATCGACCGGAGCGTTATCGAGGAGCTGTCGCAGCACGTCGACAGGATTATCGATCAGAAGCCCTCGGCCGTGGTGATCCGTTCGGCGAAGCCTTCCGGCTTTGCCGCCGGTGCCGACATCCAGCAATTCGCCGGCGCTTCGACCGGCGAGATCCGCGGCATGTTGAAGGAGGCGCATCTGGTCCTCGACCGTCTGGCCAAGGTCCAGGCGAAGACGATCGCGGTGATCAACGGTCATTGCCTCGGCGCCGGGCTCGAATTGGCACTGGCCTGCGACCTTCGGATTGCGGTCTCCGACGCCAGCCTGGGCTTTCCGGAAGTAATGCTCGGCCTGCATCCTGGCCTAGGCGGCACCTATCGTTCGACAGCGATCGCCGACCCGCTGGAGGCGATGACAATGATGCTGACCGGCAAATCGGTCACCGCGAAGAAGGCCAAGGCTATCGGCCTCGTCGACGCGGTGGTCGAGGAGCGGCATGTCGGGGCGGCCGTGCAGGCGGCGCTCTATAACGAGCTCAAGACCGCTGGGGGCGGCTTCAAGACCCAGGCCTTCTCGTTGCGCCCGGCCCGCGCGCTGGCGGCGAGCCAGATGCGCAAGAAGACGGCGGAGAAGGCCGCCAAGACGCATTATCCGGCGCCGCACCGGCTGATCGACCTGTGGGAAGCCCATGGCGGCAGTGCCAAGGCGATGCAGGAGGCGGAGATCGACAGCTTCGCCGAACTGATCGAGACCGATACCGCCCAGAACCTCGTCCGGGTGTTCTTCCTGCGCGAGACGATGCGCGGGCTGAAGCAGGGCGATTCGGCGATCAAGAACGTCCATGTCATCGGCGCCGGCGCCATGGGCGGCGACATCGCCGCCTGGGCGGCGCGCGAGGGCTTTCATGTGACGCTCGGCGATGTCGCGACGCAGCCGATCGGCAAGGCGATCCGCGCGGCGACGAAGATGCTGACCGCGACGCTCAAGGACCCGCTAAAGGTCCGCGACGCGCTGGACCGCTTGACGCCGGACCCGGCTGGCCTCGGAATTGCCCGCGCCGACCTCGTCATCGAGGCGGCGCCCGAAAAGCTGGAGTTGAAGCGAAAGATTTACGCCGACATCGAACCCAGGTTGAAAGAGGGCGCGTTGCTCGCGACCAATACCTCAGCGCTGCCGCTGGCGGACCTCGCCGAGGGGCTCGCCGATCCATCGCGCCTCGTCGGCTTGCATTTCTTCAACCCGGTCTCCCGGATGCAGCTCATCGAGATCGTCAGCCACGACAGGATCAGTCCCGAGACCGCACGCCGGGCCACCGCCTTCGCTGTCGAGTTATCGCGCCTGCCGGCTCCGGTAGCCTCGGCGCCGGGCTTCCTCGTCAACCGCGCGCTGACGCCGTACATGGCCGAGGCGTTGATCATGGTGGACGAGGGCATCTCCAAGGAGCGGATCGATCGCATCGCCGAGGAATTCGGCATGCCGATGGGGCCGGTCGAACTGGCCGATCAGGTTGGGCTCGATATCGCCGTCGAGGTTTCCGCCTCGCTGCGCGAGCGGCTGGACAGCGACTTTCCGGAGACGCCGGACTGGCTGGAGAAGATGGTCGCGGACGGCACGCTCGGCCGCAAGACCGGCGCCGGGCTCTACGAGTACGACTCCGACGGCAAGTCCAAGAAGCAGACGGTCGACGCCCTGCCGGATTCGGCCAAGGGCGACCCCGACATCCTGGACCGGCTGATCCTGCCGATGCTGAACGCGGTCGTTGCGTGCCTGCGCGAGGGCGTCGTCGAGAGCGAGGATGTTGCCGACGGGGCAATGATCTTCGGCACCGGATTCGCGCCGTTCCGGGGTGGGCCTATCCACTACGCCAAGAAGCGCGGCGTCGACGAGATCGTCGCAAGGCTGAAGGCATTGGCGGACAAACACGGACCCCGTTTCAAGCCCGATGCGGGTTGGGACCGCCTGAAGGAAGAATCAGCCGCCGCTACAGGCTGACGCAGGGGCAATCCTGCGACCCGAGCCCGGTGCCGCCGAGCGTCACCCGGTCGCCGGACTTCAGGAAACGTGGCGGGTCGTAGGAAAGTCCGACGCCGCCGGGCGTTCCGGTCAGGATCACGTCGCCGGGCTCGAGCCGCATGAAGCGCGAGATGTAGGAGATGAGATACGGCACCTTAAAGATCATGTCCGCCGTATTGCCCGACTGCTGGCGCTCGCCATTGACGTCGAGCCAAAGGTCGATCTCCCCGTAATCGGGCAATTGGTCGGGTGGGACCAGCCACGGGCCAAGCGGGGCGAAGGTGTCGTGCGACTTGCCCTTCGACCACTGGCCCCCGCGCTGGAGCTGGAAACTGCGCTCGGTGACGTCGTTGCAGAGCGTAAAGCCCGCGACGTGCCGGATCGCATCCTCGACGCTGACATATTTTGCCCTGCGGCCGATCACCACGGCGAGTTCCACGCCCCAGTCGACCCGGGTGGACAGCTTGGGCAACTCGATCGGATCGGTGGGTCCGCAGGCCGCCGTCGCCGCCTTCAGGAAGATCGTCGGCTCCGGATTGACCTTGAAGCCCGCAAGGCTGGCGCTGTCGTGATAGTTTGGCCCGATACCGACGATCTTGCCGATCTTCTGGACGGGACGGCACAAGCGAACCCCTTCGGGCACGAGCGGCAGCGAGGCGGGGTCGAGATGCCCGCAGGCAGCAAGTTCGTCGGGGTCCAGGGAGGCCCCGGATAACGATGAAACATGCTCGGAAAGGTCGCGAATGCGGTTGTCGTCGTCAATCAAGCCCGGCCGCTCGGAACCGCGGTGGCCAAAGCGTACAAACCGCATCAAATTCCTCCCCAATACTGTTACATGGAAATGGTCGAGACCAAGGTTCGGTTCCTTGCGTAAAGTTGACTTTTACGTAAGATGCGATGGGGTGGAATTGCTCGTTATGCGGTGATTGCCTGCTCCAACGGCCGTTTTTGAAGGAGATTTCATGTACAAGGCGCCCATCGAGGAGATCGCGTTCGCCCTGAAGAAAGTGGCCGGTCTGGAGCCTGCGATGGAAAAAGGCCTGCTCGGCGAACTGACCCCCGACCTGCTGGACGCGGTTCTCGAGGAAGCGGGCCGCTTCGCCAGCGAAAAGGTCGCGCCGCTTGCCGAGGTGGGTGACCGCGAGGGCACCTCCGTGACCGACGGTGTGGTGACGACGCCGACGGGCTGGAAGGAGCTCTATGCCGACTGGATCGCCGGCGGCTGGAACGCCCTGACCGGCCCCGAGGAATATGGCGGTCAGGCCCTGCCGACATCGTTGTCAGCCGCCGTTTTCGAGATGTGGAACTCGGCGTCGATGGGCTTTGCCCTTGGTCCGACGCTGACCGTCGGAGCGGTGGAGGCGCTGGAGACGCACGGTTCGGATGAGTTGAAGGCGGCGTATCTGGCCAAGCTCGTCTCCGGCGAGTGGAACGGTACGATGAACCTCACCGAGCCGCAGGCGGGCTCCGACCTGTCGGCGCTGAAGACCAAGGCCGAACGGGCCGGCGATGGCAGCTACCGAATTTTCGGCCAGAAAATCTACATCACCTATGGCGAGCACGATTTCACCGACAACATCGTGCATCTCGTGCTGGCGCGGCTACCCGATGCGCCAGCCGGCGTGAAGGGGATCTCTTTGTTTCTGGTGCCGAAATTTCTGGTCGAGGCCGACGGGTCGCTCGGACGCCGCAACGACGTCTTCTGCCATTCCGTCGAGCACAAGCTGGGCATCCACGGCTCGCCGACCTGCACGATGATCTACGGCGACGGCAGTGTCGACGGCGAGGAGGCCGGCGCGGTCGGCTATCTGATCGGCGAGGAAAATCGCGGCCTCGCCTGCATGTTCACGATGATGAACAACGCGCGGCTGTTGGTCGGCGTGCAAGGCGTCGGCGTCGCCGAAGCAGCTTTCCAGATGGCGCTCGACTATGCGCGCGAGCGCCGCCAGGGCCGCTCGACGCGCCTCGCCAAGGACGCCGAGCCGTCTGGGCAGATGAGCCCGATCGTCGAGCATCCGGACGTTGCCCGCTCCCTGCTGACGATGAAGGCGCTGACCGGTTCCGCGCGTGCCATCGCCTATGCCTGCGGCCATGCGAGCGACATGGCCAGGGCCACCCGCGACGACGCCACCGAGGCAAAGGCCTGGAAGGAGCGCGCCAATCTCTTGACGCCGATCGCCAAGGCGTTTGCCACCGATATCGGTGTCGAGGTCGCCTCGCTCGGCATCCAGGTGCATGGCGGCATGGGCTTCATCGAGGAGACCGGCGCCGCGCGGCTGTTGCGCGACGCGCGCATCGCGCCGATTTACGAGGGCACCAACGGCATCCAGGCGATCGACCTGGTCACCCGCAAGATCGGCCAGTCGGACGGGGCCGCCGTCAGTGCGTATCTGGCCGAACTCGCCGAGACGGTCGACGCCGTGCGCGGCCGGAACGCGGCGGATTTCGGCGTCACCGGCGAGGCTTTGGCGGCCGCGCTCGACGATCTGAAGGAGACGACGGCATTTCTCGCAAAGGCGCTCGCCGCCAAGGACATGGATACCGCGCTCGCCGGCGCGACGTCCTATCTCAGGCTGTTCGGCCTGACCGCCGGCGCCGTCTATCTCGCCAAGGGCGCGCTGGCCGACACCAGCCGCACGGAGCGCACGCATCTCGCCCGCTTCATGGCCGAGAATCTCCTGACCGAAACGAGTGCGCTGAAGCGCCAAGTCGTTGCGGGCGCCGCCAGCCTCGCCGCCGCCCACGCGATTCTCCAGTAGGTCCCATCATGAGCGAATTCATTCAGACCGGCACCCAGTCCGGCGTCCTCACCATCCGCATGAACCGGCCGGAAAAGAAGAACGCCATCACCCGCGACATGTACCGGGCGATGGCGGATGCTTTGGAAGCGGCCAGGAACGACGATGCCGTCCGGGCGGTGCTGCTGTGCGGCGGCTCCGGCGCCTTTACCGCCGGCAACGACATCAAGGATTTCATCGCCATCGCCGAGGGCGGCACACGCCATGGTGAGGTCCACGATTTCCTGCGGGCTATCGCGACCTTTTCCAAGCCGCTGGTCGCCGCCGTCGACGGGCTCGCCATCGGCATCGGCACGACGATCCTGATGCATTGCGACCTGGCCTATTGTTCGCCCGGCTCGATCTTCAGGACGCCGTTTCTCGACCTCGGCATCACGCCGGAGGCGGGCTCCACCCTGATCGCGCCGAAGCTGATGGGCGACCAGCGCGCCTTCGCCTTGCTGGTGCTCGGAGACACCTTCGACGCGGCGGCCGCGCGCGAGGCGGGGCTCGTCTACGAAATCGTCGAAGGGGACGTGGAGGCCGGGGCGCGGGATGCCGCCCTGCGGCTCGCGGCCAAGCCGCCGAAGGCGCTCCGGATCGCGCGCGAACTGCTGCGCGGCCAGCGCGAGGACATCGTCGAGCGCATCGATCTGGAAGTCGAACATTTTTCCGAGCGAATGACCTCCGACGAGGCCAAGGCTGCGTTTCGGGCGTTCATGGCGCGGTAGAGGGGCGTCCCCCAGCGGGTCAGCCACGCGAGTCGGGGGCGGTCGGCTCCTCGGCCTTGCCGCCCTCGTTATCCGCGTCGTTGAACAGGAAGCGATAGGTGCCGACGACACCGACGAGGCAGACGCCGCCGGCAATCAGGATAATCGGCCACGTGCCGAATTCGGCGAAGAAATGCCGGAACGCGGTGCCGAAGACATAGGCGCCGAGACCGTAGGCGCCGGCCCAGAGCGCCGCGCTGATGCAGTTGTAGAACAGGAAGACCGGCCAGTTCATCCGCATGGTGCCCGCGACAAAGCCGTTGAGCTGCCGCAGGATGATCACGAAACGCGCCACGAGAACGACGGCGAAGCCATAGGTCTGGAAGCGCTCCTCGACCATGGCGAAACGCTTCTCGCCGAGGCCGAAATGCGCGCCCCACCGCACCACGATCTTGCGGCCGTAGCGGCGCCCGACGAGATAGCCGAGATTGTCGCCGACGATCGAACCGGAAAA
This sequence comes from Aurantimonas sp. C2-5-R2, assembly GCF_036549495.1. NCBI lineage: Bacteria > Pseudomonadati > Pseudomonadota > Alphaproteobacteria > Hyphomicrobiales > Aurantimonadaceae > Aurantimonas > Aurantimonas sp. C2-5-R2. The sequence continues at coordinate 59,449 of NZ_JAZHLJ010000001.1, read as the reverse complement.
GGCCGCGATCAGCACCGCGAGAATGTTGAAGGAGCCTTCCCCCGACAGCATGCCGGCGGCGACGATCAGGCTTTCGCCGGGAAGCGGCAGGCCGGTCGATTCAAGCAGGACGACGACGAAGATGAACCCGTAGCCGTACTGGATGAGAAATTCGGTCAAGGCGTCGGCGTCTCATGACTTGCGATGCCACGCTGGCTCGCACGAATGGCCCATGACGGCAAGCCTCGCGCCGCCACCGCCCGGCTCAGCGCTCCAAAAGCGCGACGACCTCCACATGCCGCGACCATAAGAACTGGTCGATCGGCGTCACCGATGTCACGCGGTAGCCGCCGTCGGTGAGGATTTTGAGATCGCGGGCGAGCGTCGCCGGATTGCACGAGACCGCGGCGATCCGCCCGACCGTCGAGGCCGCGAGCTCGCGCGCAAGACCCTCCGCCCCGGCGCGCGGCGGGTCGTAGACCACGCCGTCATAGGGTTTGAGCTCCTTCGCCGGGATCGGGCGGCGGAAGAGATCGCGCCGTTCGGTCGTCAGCGGCTTCAGGCCGGGCCGCGAGCGCCAGGCGGCGAGGAGCGCGGCGAGCTGCGGCGCTTCGGCCTCGACCGCGTGAACGGTGGCTTGCGGCGCCAGACGCAGGGCAAAGGTTCCGCAGCCGGCGAAGAGGTCGGCAACGCGCTTGGCCCCGGCCAGATGCGATAGCACCAGCGACGCCATCGTCGCCTCGGCCGCCGCGACGGCCTGGACGAAGGCGCCCGCTGGCAATTCGACCGTCACACCGCCGAAGTCCATGGTCGGCGGTTGCGTCACCACCAGCGTCTCGCCGCTGACCGACAGCCGCGCAAAACCTTCGCCCAGCGCCAGCGACACCGCCTGCCGGCGCATTGGCTCCGACAGTTTCGCCGCGTCGGCAATCGCGACGTCGAGGCCGGTCAGCGTCGCGGTCACGGTCAACTTCAGGGGCCGCTTGCGGTCGGCCAGGATCGCAGCCAGCTTTTGCAGGGCCGGCAAGGCGCGCTCGATTTCCGGCAGGGCGATCGGGCAGACGGCGATCGGCACGATGCGGTTGGAATGCGCGGCATTGAAACCGAGCATGACTTGGTTGCCGGCGCGAACGGCGGAAAAGGCCACGCGCCGCCGCGACGCCGGCGGGCAGGGGACGAGGTCGCCGACATCGGCCGTGACCTCGGCGCGGCCCAGCGCCTCGACGACGAGATCGCGCTTGAAGGCGCGATAGAAGGCGTCGTCGGCATGTTGCAGGTCGCAGCCGCCGCAAGTACCGAAATGCGGGCAGGGCGGCGTCTGGCGATGCGGCGAGGCCGCGATGATCGCCGCTGCTTCCGCACGCGGTCCCATGGCGGCGATCTCGACCGTCTCACCGGGAAGCGTGAACGGCACGAAGATCGAACCGGCCCCGGTCTCGGCGATGCCGTCGCCCTGTGCACCGAGGCGATCGATGGTGACGCGCTCGCTCATGGCTTTTCCGCCGCGAGCAGGAATTCGTGGTTGCCGTCGCCGCCGGCGATCGGCGAGGGGATGAGGCCGATCACGCGCCAACCGGGCTGCGCGGCCAGCCAGTCGCGAAGCGCCTCGGCGACGGCCGGCGCGCTATCCGGATCGCGTAAGAGGCCGTTCTTGGCGATCGCCTCGCGGCCGGCCTCGAATTGCGGCTTGACCAGGATCACCGCCGATGTCCCCGGCTCGGCCAGTTCCAGCGCCGGCGGCAAGGCCAGCCGCAGCGAGATGAAGCTGACGTCGGCGACGAGCAGATCGAAGCGGTGGCCGTTGAGGTCGAGGCGGGTCAGATCGCGGGCGTTCAGCCCCTCGATCAGGGTGACGCGGCTGTCGGCGCCGACGCGCGGATGCATCTGCCCGTGGCCGACGTCGATGGCCACGACATGCGCCGCGTCGCGCCTGAGCAGCGCCTCGGTGAAACCGCCGGTCGAGGCGCCGAGATCGAGCGCGGTGCGGCCTTCGACGGGAAAGGCGAAATGGTCGAGCGCCGCTTCCAGCTTCAGCCCGGCGCGCGAGACGTAATCGGCGGCCGGGTCGTCGAGGGTGATCTCGCTTTCGGGCGGCACGTTGAGGCTCGGCTTGGTGACGATTTGTCCGTCGACCTTGACGTGGCCGCGCAGGATCGCGTCGCGGGCGCGCGCCCGGCTCGCGGCCAGACCGCGGTCGGAAACGAGAGTGTCGAGCCGCACGCGCGACAGATGCTGTTCTTCGGTGGAGGCCATCGGCAGGTCATGCGGCCGGCGCGGTCAAATGGCAAGCGGCGATTGGACGGCGAGCGGAGTGGGAGCCTGGCGAGAATGATCGCTTCGGCAAGAGGTGCAAGTAAAATCTTGAAATGTACGTACAATATGTACTAACAATAATGTGGCATGTTCGAATGGGACGAGACGAAAAATCAGGCCAATATCGAAAAGCATGGCGTGAGCTTCGCGACCGCCAGCCGGATTTTCGAGGGCGTTGTATTTTCGGTCATCGATGACCGCCGCGACTACGGCGAAACGCGAGAGATCAGCATCGGACGAATTGGCGGCGCGATTTTCCTGACGGTGGTTCATACCGATCGCGACGGCAACATCCGTATCATTTCCGCGCGTCCTGCGAAGCGCGGAGAAAGGCACCGCTATGAAGAAGCGATACGAGAAGGAAATGACCGCGGCCGATCTGGCGGCGGTGAAGGATGAAGACATCGACACCAGCGATATTCCCGAACTCGACGACGCGTTCTGGAGCAAGGCTCGGCTGGTCGAGCCGGACTTGACGCAGCCGGTCACCTTGCGGGTCAAGAAGTCCGTCCTCGATGTCTATAAAGCGCAGGGGAAGGGCTACCAGACACGCATGAACGCCGTTTTGGAGACCTATGCTCGCACTCTGACGAACAACCGCTAAGGCGGACCTCGCCTCGCGGGGAAGGGATATCCCCGGGCCTGTCCTGTCAGATTGCGCGACCGCTTTTCAGCGGCAGCTTGGCCCTCACGCCTTCAACACCCGCTCCGCTTCGGTCCCCAGCGCCCGGAACACCGCGTCGACGATGCCCTTGCGGTCGAGGGCGGCGGTCTTGACCATCGCTTCCGGCGCGGCGTGGTCGACGAAGCGGTCCGGCATCACCAGCGGCCGGACCTTGAGCCCGTGGTCGAGCAAGCCGCGTACCGCCATATGCTGCAGCACCTGGGTGGCAAAGCCGCCGCTCGCCCCTTCCTCGACGAGGATCAGCACCTCGTGATCGCGGGCGAGGCGGGCGATCAGATCGGCGTCGAGCGGCTTGGCGAAGCGGGCGTCGGCGACCGTCGTCGACAGGCCGAAGGTGTCCAGTTCTTCGGCCGCGGCGATGCTGTCGGCGAGCCGGCTGCCGAAGGAGAGGATCGCGACCTTCGTACCTTCCTTGACGATGCGGCCCTTGCCGATGGCGAGCGCTTCGCCGCGCTCGGGCATGTCGACGCCGGTGCCGTTGCCGCGCGGATAGCGGAAGGAGATCGGTCCGTCATCGTAAAGTGCGGCGGTACGGACCATGTGGCGCAGCTCCGCCTCGTCGGCGGCGGCCATCACCACCATGCCGGGCACGGGGCATAAAAAGCCGGTGTCGAAGGCGCCCGCGTGGGTCGGGCCGTCGGCGCCGACATAGCCGGCGCGGTCGATGGCGAAGCGGACGGGCAGCTTCTGGATCGCGACGTCATGGACGATCTGGTCGTAGGCGCGCTGCAGGAAGGTGGAATAGATCGCCGCGAACGGCTTGTAGCCCTCGCTGGCGAGCCCCGCGCAGAAGGTCACGGCGTGCTGCTCGGCGATACCGACGTCGAAGGTGCGGGCCGGAAACACCGCACCGAACTTGTCGAGGCCGGTGCCGTCGGGCATGGCGGCATGAACGGCGACGATCTTGTCGTCCTCCTGCGCCTCCTGGATCAGCGTTTCGGCGAAGACGCTGGTGTAACTCGGTGCGTTGGCCTTGGCTTTCGCCTGGGCGCCGGTGATGACGTCGAATTTGGAAACGCCGTGATATTTGTCGTCGGAATCCTCGGCTGGTCCATAGCCCTTGCCCTTGCGGGTGACGACGTGGACGAGGATCGGCCCGGTCTGGACGTCGCGAACGTTCTTGAGCACCGGCAATAGGTGGTCGAGATCGTGGCCGTCGATCGGGCCGACGTAGTAAAAGCCGAGTTCCTCGAACAAGGTGCCGCCGGTGAAGAAGCCGCGGGTGTATTCCTCGGTCTTGCGGGCGCCCTCGCGCATGAAGTCCGGCAAATGCTGGCTCAGCGATTTCGCCCGGTTGCGCAGGGTCCGATAGGTCTTGCCCGAAACCAGCCGCGCCAGATACGCGCTCATCGCGCCGGTCGGCGGGGCGATCGACATGTCGTTGTCGTTGAGGATGACGATGAGACGCGCGTCAAGCGCGCCGGCGTTGTTCATCGCCTCATAGGCCATGCCGGCGCTCATCGCGCCGTCGCCGATCACCGCCACCACGTTGTTGGTGCCGCCGGACAGGTCGCGTGCCACCGCCATGCCGAGGCCGGCCGAGATCGAGGTCGAGGAGTGGCCGGCGCCGAACGGGTCGTATTCGCTCTCGGTGCGCTTGGCGAAGCCCGACAGGCCGCCTTCCTGGCGCACCGTGCGCATGCGTTCGCGCCGGCCGGTGAGGATCTTGTGCGGATAGGCCTGGTGGCCGACATCCCAGATCAGCCGGTCGTCCGGGGTGTTGAAGACGTAATGGAGCGCGACGGTCAGTTCGACGACGCCGAGGCCCGCGCCGAGATGCCCGCCGGTCTTGGAGACGGCGTCGATCAGATCGGCCCGCAATTCGTCGGCGATCTGCCGTAAATCGCTTTCCTTGAACCGGCGAAGGTCGGCCGGCGAGGCGATCTGGTCGAGCAGCGGTGTCGTCAACTCGTTGGGCACTTCGTCACCTCGCCGGTCGTATCGTTGCGCTGGAACGGCGCGTCTCCAGTTTAAATTGGTTCCAGCCTGCGCCATTCAAGCGCTGAGGCGCAAACGGACCGAGGCAAAAGCCGGTGGCCGGCTGATAAGCCCGCGCAGCGCATCTAGCAATTTCGCCAAGCCGGCATTTCCAATAGCCTCATCATTTACCCGATTATCAGGAGATTCGCCATGCTGACCGGACTGATCCGACTCCTTACACTCCCCCTGATGCTGGGCTCGATTGCGCTCGTGGGCGGCCTCGTCTCGCCGGCACGGGGTCATAGCTTCACGACCGTTCTGATCGTGCCGCCGGATACGCCCGACGCTGCCCGATCCGAGATCGTTGCGGCCTTCTTGCTCGCGGCCGACGAGCGTGACGGCCACGCCGACGAGGAGTCGGACGGACATCTGGGCGGACTCGACGTCTATCTCGTCCCGGTTCGGGCTGGCGAACTGGCCGATATCGCGAACGCGGCGCCGGACGTCATTGCCGCACTACTGCCAGTCGAAGCCGGGTTGGATGATGTGGCCCAGGCCACGGGCGCGGTCATGGTTGGCCCGTTGGATCCGGACGGAGCAACGGCTGGCGCATTCTTGCGGGGCGCGGCGGGAAACGAACTGGCGCCTTTCGCCAAACGCTTCGTCGCTGAGATGGGGAAGGCTCCTGGGGACGGGGCGATCGCGAGCTACCTTGTGGCGCGACGGATTGATGAGGCGATCCGAGAACTGGGCGGCGTTGACGACCGCGAACGCTTGCGCGCGCTGCTTTCGCAATAAAATGATCCGCACTTGGGTACGAGGGTCTCTCAGCCCGGGTCGAGCGGCTCCGTGCCGACCGGCTTGCCCTGCCGGTTCAGCTTGATCTTCTCGACCTTGTCTTCGGCCGCCGACAACAGCCGGTCGCAATGGTTCTTGAGCTTCTCGCCGCGTTCGTAGATGCGGATCGAGCGGTCCAGCGGTACGTCGCCGCGTTCGAGATCCGAGACGATCCGCTCCAGCGCCGCGAGCGCATCCTCGAAGCTCATGCGCTTGATGTCGGAATCGTCGGCCGGAAGGGCGGCCTCATCGGTGTCTGTCATGGCGTTCGCGTCTTTCGAGCTTATCGGCGCTTACGGCATCAGCCGGTCATCAGCCGCTTGACGTGGGCGGCGGTCGAGACCGCGAGCCCCTCGAGGTCGTAGCCGCCTTCCAGGAGGCTCACAACCCGGTCGCCGCAATAGGTGCCGGCGATCGCCATCAGTTCCGCCGTCGCCTGGTCGAAATCAGTGTCCTCGAGCATGAGATTGGCCAGCGGATCGCGGCGATGCGCGTCGAAGCCGGCCGAGATGATGATGAGATCGGGCTGGAACGCCTCAAGCGCCGGCAGGATGCGCGACGCGAACGCCTCGCGGAACGCCGGCCCGCCGTCGCCGGCCGACAGGGGCGCGTTGACGATGTTGCCGGCGCCGGTCTCGTTCTTGGCGCCGGTACCCGGATAGAGCGGCATCTGGTGGGTCGAACAATACAGAACCGACGGATCCGACCAGAAGATTTCCTGCGAACCATTACCGTGGTGGACGTCCCAGTCGACGATCGCCACCCGTTCGAGGCCATGCGTTGCCTGGGCATGGCGGGCGGCGATGGCGGCCTGGTTGAACAGGCAGAAGCCCATTGCGGTGCTGCTTTCAGCGTGGTGACCCGGCGGCCGCGAGGCGACGAAGACGTTGTCGGCCGCTCCCGACATCACGTCGTCGACGCCGGCCATGGCGGCACCGACGGCATGGAACGCGGCGGAAAAACTCTTCGGGCTGACGATGGTATCGCCGTCGATGCGCGCCAGGCCGTCATCCGGGATCGCCGTCGCGATCTTGCGGACGAAGGCTTCCGGGTGGCAGCGATAGATCGCCTCCAGCGTTCCCTCGGGCGCCTCGACCCGGTCGAGATGCTGGAACGCCTCGTCTTCCAAGGCGGCGGCGACCGCCTTCATGCGGTCCGGCCGCTCGGGATGACCCGAGCCGGTGAGATGCTCGACGAAGATCGGATGGTGATAGAGTCGGGTTGTCATGGCCTACGAGCTAGCGCCTTTGTCCTGCGGATCAATTCTCTACCTGCGTCAGGCTGATTCGCACCGTTCTGCCGTCTTCGGTTCGAACCTCCACCGCCTCGCCGTCGGCGCTGAGCCGAAGGCGTCCGACCGCTCGCGACGCAAGCGCGATGCTGGCGACGGGCGTGATCGTTTCCGGCCCGACCCGCACGACCTCCAGCGCCGTGCGCGCGGCATTCGGCAGGATCAACGCCGGCGCGCCCTTGAGGCTCACGACCTCCGCCAGATCGAGATCGCGCGAGCCGATGACATGGTTGCTGTAGCCGGACCGGCTGGCGCGTAGGCGCAACTCGCCGCCTCGCCAGGCATAGATCTCCAGCGTCCCGCCGATATGCGGCGTCTTCACGATGGCGATGTCCCGTCGGCCGTCGCCGTTAAGATCGGCAAGCGCCGCGACGTTCAGCCAGCGGCTCGGACGGCCGATCGGCGGGATCGCGGCGCGCTCGACCAGTTGCCCACCGGCCAGCCCGTAGACGGCCAGAGCGGCTCCCTTGGCGAGATCGGAGCGGATGGCGACGATCTCGTTGCGGCCGTCACCATCAAGATCGACAAGGCGCGGCGTCAGGTCTTCGAAGACCTGGGTCGCGGGGAGAACCGCTTCGATCGTCCGGCCATCGCGCGTCTTGGCGACCAGCGAGCCGGCTTCGATCGCGTCGCCGAGAATCCCGTGGGCATAGCGCGTGGTGGGGCGAGCGAACCAGGCGGCCGCGATATCGCCGGTGGCCGACGTGCCGATCTCGCCGTCGGGAAGGCGCTCGGCCGCCGGCAATGGCGACAGCGTCGCGGCGAACAGGACGGCGCTCGACAGGCTGGTCGTGAGCCAGGCCCAACCGCGCGATCTCCTAACGGGCACGTCCTGACGCATCCGCTTACCCGCGTCCGGTCTGGCCGCGATGGCGCAGATAATGGTCGGCGATCGCACAGGCGACCATGGCCTCGCCGATCGGGACCGCGCGGATGCCGACACAAGGGTCGTGGCGGCCCTTGGTCATGACGTCGACTTCCTCGCCATCGGCGTTGATCGAGCGCTTCGGCGTCAGGATCGACGAGGTCGGCTTGACGGCGAAGCGCGCCACCACCGGCTGGCCGGTAGAGATGCCGCCGAGAACGCCGCCGGCGTGGTTGGACAGGAATTGCGGCTGGCCGTCGGCGCCGATGCGGATTTCATCGGCATTGTCCTCGCCGCTCAACGTCGCGGCCGTAAAGCCGTCACCGATTTCGACACCCTTGACCGCGTTGATCGACATGAGGTTGGCGGCGATGTCGCTGTCCAGCTTGCCGTAGATCGGCGCGCCGAGCCCGGCTGGCACGCCTTCGGCGACCACTTCGACGACCGCGCCGACCGATGAGCCCTGCTTGCGGATTGCGTCGAGATGCGTTGCCCAGCGTTCGGCGGTTTCCGCGTCCGGGCAGAAGAAGGGATTGCGATCGATCTCGGCCCAGTCCCAGCGCTCGCGGTCGATGGCGATGGTGCCGATCTGCACCAGCGCCGCCCGCACCACGAGACCGGGCACGATGCGCCGCGCGATGGCGCCGGCCGCGACCCGCGTCGCGGTCTCGCGGGCCGAGGAGCGACCGCCGCCGCGATAGTCGCGGACGCCGTATTTCATGTCGTAGGTGATGTCGGCATGGCCGGGGCGGTAGCGCCGGGCGATGTCGGAATAATCCTTCGAGCGCTGGTCGACATTCTGGATTTCAAGCGCGATCGGGGTGCCGGTCGAGACCAGTTCGCCCTCGCTGTCGCCCGGCATGACGCCGGACAGAACGCGCACCTGATCCGGCTCCTGGCGCTGGGTCGTATAGCGGGACTGGCCCGGGCGGCGCTTGTCCAGAAACGCCTGGATGTCGGCTTCCGAAAAGCGGATTCCTGGCGGGGTGCCATCGACGACGCAGCCGATCGCGATACCGTGGCTTTCGCCCCAGGTGGTGACGCGGAACAGGTGACCGAAACTGTTGTGAGACATGAAACTCCGCCAGGAGAAGAGAGAGTAGGGGGCTGGTTCGATTACGGTAGCTTAACCAACTCCGTCAAATGCAACCGATCGACATCAAACGTAACCGGACGGTACGAGAATTGACACAATCCGGCGCGAACTTCCGTCCTTGTCGGCAAGCTGCTTCGGGGGCGGCCGGCGAGTGCCGCGACCGAGACGGGTCGCAGACGCACGCACATCGGAACGAGGGCAAGCTGGTGACCAGAAAAATTCTTGCATTTTTCGCAACGTCCTTCCTGACAGTGGCGATGACGATCCCCTCGTTAGCGGAGGAGGTCGACGGCACGATCGAATCGATCGATCGCGACCGGGCGCAGCTGAAATTAAGCGACGGACTGATTTACGATCTGCCGGATCATTTCGACTATGAAGCGGTCCGGCCGGGTATGAACGTCGTGCTGATCTTCGACGAGGCCGACAATTTGCGTCTGGTGGATGCCGGCTGACCCGGAGCGATATCAAACCCAGCTGACGATCGCGTCCCGGTAATGCAGGATGCGGTCCTGCGGAATGCCGATATGCGACGCCTCGTCGGCGCCCAGGTTGTCGTAACAGCGCAGAAAGCTGCGAGTGACGCCGCCATGAGCGGTGACGATGGTCGGCTCGCCCAAGTCTTCGAAGACCGGCCGCACGCGCTCTGCGAGCATCGCATATGATTCCGCATCGGGGCCGGGCGGCACGAAGTTCCATTTGTCGGCCTTGCGCGCCGCGATACCCTCGGGGTCCCGGGCGCGCACTTCCTTGATGGTCGATCCTTGCCAGTCTCCGAAATGCAATTCGACCAAGCGCGCGTCGGTTGTAAAATCGCTCTCGGCCAGACCGAGTTCGATGCGAATGATCCGCATCGTCTCAGTGGCGCGCGAGAGTGGGCTCGATAGAAAGCGAAATTCCGCTGCGCCGTCACCGAGCGCGCTGAGCAGATAGCGGCCATTGCGCTTCGCCTGGGCCCGACCGAGGGCATTGAGCGGGATGTCCTCCTGGCCTTGCAGGCGGCCTTCGGCGTTCCAGTCCGTCTGGCCATGGCGGCAGAGATAAAGGTTCGGGAGCGTCATGGTGAGCCGGGATGCCGCCTACGGAAGATCCTTCACCACCGAGATATCAGGCGCGTCGACCGCCTTCATGCCGACGGTGTGGTATCCGCAATCGACATGGTGAACTTCCCCAGTGACGCCGCGCGACATGTCGGACAAGAGATAGAGTGCCGACTGACCAACCTCGTCGGTGGTCACGGTGCGCTTGAGCGGCGAATTGTACTCGTTCCACTTGAGAATGTAGCGGAAGTCGCCGATGCCGGAGGCGGCCAGCGTCTTGATCGGCCCGGCCGAGATGGCGTTGACCCGGATCGCCTGCTTGCCGAGATCGACGGCGAGATAGCGAACGGATGCCTCGAGAGCGGCCTTGGCGACGCCCATCACGTTATAGTGCGGCATCACCTTCTCGGCGCCGTAATAGGTCAGCGTCAGGATCGATCCGCCATCGACCAGCAGTTTCTCCGCCCGTGCCGCGACCGCGGTCAAAGAATAGACCGAAATGTCCATCGTCTTGCGGAAATTTTCCCGCGACGTCTCGACATAGCGTCCGGTCAACTCGTCCTTGTCGGAAAAGGCGATGGCGTGGACGAGGAAATCGATCTTGCCCCAGCGCTGTTCGACATCGGCGAAGACCGCGTCGATCGTGGTCTCGTCGGTCACGTCGCAATGTCCGGCAAGAACCGCGCCGATCTCGTCGGCGAGCGGTCCGATGCGCTTCTTCAGGGCGTCGCCCTGATAGGTCAGCGCGATCTCGGCTCCCTGCGCGGCAAGGGCTTTCGCGATACCCCAGGCGATCGAGCGGTTGTTCGCAACGCCCATGACGAGGCCGCGTTTGCCGTCCATCAGACCGGTCGACTGGGCCATGGTGTTGTTCCTTCAGATGTCTCGGCGATCGATAGTTTTGCGGCGGCGGGTATGACATAGGCCCGGCCGGCCATCAAGCGCGGCCCTCCCGCGTATCCCTGCGCACGAGGTTGACAGACGCATGGCAATGCGACCGGTCATCCGGCCGCGTTCTCGCTCTCGGCCCGCTGTCTCAGCAAATCCGCGAGTTCGTGATCGCCGGCCGGCAACATGACCTGAACGGTGGCGAGAAGGTCCCCCCGGCCGCCGGATTTGGCGGTCAGGCCCTTGCCGCGAAGGCGGAAGGTCTTGCCGGAATCGGTCCAGGCCGGGATCGACAAGGCGATCCGCCCGTCCAGTGTCTCGACCTCGACCTTGCCGCCGAGTACCGCCGTCGTCAGCGGAACCGGCAGATCATGGACGAGATCGCGCCCCTCGACCCGAAAGCGCGGATGCACGGCGAAATTGATGGTCACGAGCGCGTCTCCGGCCGCGCCGCCCGGATAGGCCGCCGGCTGGCCCTGTCCCTTCAGCCGGATAACCTGTCCGTCCTCGACGCCATCGGGAAGCCGGATCGCCAGCCGTTTCCCGTTCGGGAAGATGGCCTCGACCTTTTCGTTCGAGACGATGTCGGCGAGCCGCACCCTGAGGTTGGCCTTGATGTCGGGTGCCTTGGCCGCTGCCTCGCGTGCCGCAGAAAACCCGGCGCGATCACCCCCCCTGCCGGCGCCCGCGCCGCGAAAAGCCTGTTCGAAGAAGTCGGAGAACGTGCTCTCCTCGCCGAAATCCTCCGCCCGACCCGTGGAGCGGAATTCAAAGCCTCCCGGCTGACCGGCGCGCCGTCCGGCGAACGGACTGCCGCCCGCGCCCCCGCCAAATCCGGAGAAGCCCTGGAATTTCGGCTTGCCTTCCGCATCGATCTCGCCGCGGTCGAATTGCGCCCGCTTCTCCTTGTCACCGAGAATCTCGTAAGCCTGGTTGGCTTCGTTGAAACGCGCCGCGGCGGTCGGATCCTTCGCGTTGGCATCAGGGTGGTACTGCTTGGCGAGCTTGCGGAAGGCCGACTTGATGTCCTTCTCGCTCGCGGATTTTGCGACGCCAAGAGCGGCGTAAGGATCGCGCATGAGGCAATGGGTCCTTCACGATGCGGACGGATGTTGAACGAGGGACAGCGGCCGGGCCGCGCCGAAAGCCTATATGTAGGCAGGAGGTTGGAAATTTAAGGGCGGAGCGTAGGCTGACGAAGGCGGATCAGCGATTTTCGTCGAACCGCACGAGAGCCCATTCGCCTTCCCCGACCGTGCAGGCCTCGCCATTGTAGAGGGCGATGCCGTCGAAGCGCTGGCGGGAGGTCTGGAATTTGCGGCAGATCTGCCGTCCCGCGCGCACTTCCTGCAGCGCCGTGATGACGCCGTTGGCACCGGTCTGCGGGTTGGCCCAGGCGTAGCGCCCGCCGGCGCCCTCGATATCGGCAGCGGAGACGGCGTTGCGCACGGTGCGCCGGTCCGAGACCTGGTCCGGCTGTGCGGCCACCTGGGTCGGCGCGGCGTCGACGGCCGGCGCGATCGAGCCGGTGATGAAGCTGTTATCCACTATGTCGCCAAGTCCAGGTCCCGACACGACGCATCCGCCGAGGCCGAGTAGAAGAGCGATCATTGAAAGAGTTTTGAACAGTGCCATCAATCTTTTATGTCTAAGGCTGCCGCGCGCGATTCGGCAAGATGTCCCGGAAAGGTAAGACAGGTCCAATATGGCGAAGGAACTATTAACCCTTGGTGAAATGCCTGTGGGCGACGATCCGTTTGCCCTGTTTTCCACCTGGCTCGACGCCGCTGGAGAGAGCGAGTCGAACGATCCGGGCGCGACCGCGCTGGCGAGCGTCGATGAACACGGGCTGCCCGATGTCAGGATGATGCTCCTGAAGGGGTTCGATGAACGGGGCTTCGTCGTCTACACCAATTTCGAGAGCGATAAGGGTCGGCAGATTCTCGCCAGCCGCAAGGCCGCCATGTGCTTCCATTGGAAGTCGCTACGCCGGCAGGTTCGGCTGCGCGGGCCGGTCGAGATCGTCAGCGACGACGAAGCCGATGCCTATTTTGCCGAGCGGCCGCGGGGCAGCCGGGTCGGGGCCTGGGCGTCGGAGCAGTCGCGGCCGCTCGATAACCGCGCGGTCCTGGAGAAGCGTGTCGCCGAATTGGGCGAACAGTATGGCGATGGTGACATCCCGCGGCCGGCCCGTTGGTCGGGATTTCGTCTGGTGCCGGTCCAGATCGAGTTCTGGCAGGATGGCCAGTTTCGCTTGCACGATCGGGCGATCTTCCGGCGAACGGAGCCAGGTGCGCCCTGGACTGTCGAACGCGTGTATCCATAACGGCGGCTGCCTGATCGGCGTGGAGGCTGGCTTCAGGCCAAGGCGGCTGGCGCGTCAGATCCCTGCGAGGATCTCGGTGACGAACGCGGGCACCAGGACGCTTGCCTTGCCGTGACGGGCCTCGTCGAAAAGCGGCGTGCCGTCCGACGGCTCGAGATTGAGTTCCAGGGTTCGGATTCCGGCGGCGCGCGCCTCGGCGACGAAGCCCGCCGCCGGATAGACCGCGCCGCTGGTGCCGATGGAGACGAAAAGATCGGCGGCCAGAAGGCGCTTGTAGATGTCGTCCATGTGATAGGGGATCTCGCCGAACCAGACGACGTCCGGGCGCATGCCGCCGGCATGTCCGCAGGCGCTACAGACCAGATCCGCGCTCAAATCACCGTCCGCCAATAAGTGGGCTCCGCAGGTCGCGCAGAACGCCTTGGTGAGTTCGCCATGCATATGGACGATATTTCGCGAGCCGGCGCGTTCGTGCAGATCGTCGATATTCTGCGTGACCAGCGTGACGGCGCCGTCATGGACGCGTTCCAGCTTGGCGAGGGCGTGGTGGGCCGCATTGGGCTCGACCGCGGAAAGCCCCGCGCGGCGAGCATTGTAGAACGCGTGGACCATCGCCGGATCGTGGGAAAAGCCCTCTGGCGTCGCCACGTCCTCCAGCTTCACCCGCGACCAGATCCCGCCCTTGTCGCGGAAGGTGTCGACGCCGGATTCGGCCGAGATTCCAGCACCGGTCAGGATAACGATCGAACCGGGGCGTCTCACGCCTCGGTGCCGCCCACCGTCACCTGGTCCATGCGCAGATGCGGCTGGCCGACGCCGACGGGCACGCCCTGGCCGTTCTTGCCGCACATGCCAATCCCGGTATCGAGGGCGACGTCGTTGCCGATCATCGACACCCGGTGCATCGCCTCCGGTCCATTGCCGATCAGCATCGCGCCTTTTACCGGCTCCTCGACCTTGCCGTCGCGGATCCGGTAGGCCTCGGTGCAGCCGAAGACAAATTTGCCGCTGGTGATGTCGACCTGGCCACCACCGAAGGAGACGGCATAAATGCCGTCCTTGACCGAGGCGATTATCTCCTGCGGCGTGTGCGACCCCTCCAGCATCATGGTGTTGGTCATACGCGGCATCGGCGAATGGGCGTAGGACTGGCGCCGACCGTTGCCGGTGGCGGCCATCCCCATCAGCCGGGCGTTCTGGCGGTCCTGCATGTAGCCGACCAGCTTGCCGTCCTCGATCAGCACGGTCCGGTTCGTCGGCGTGCCTTCGTCGTCGATCGTCAGCGAGCCGCGCCGCTCGGCGATGGTGCCGTCATCGACGACGGTGACCCCCTTGGCCGCCACCTGGCTGCCCATCAGGCCGGCAAAGGCGGAGGTCTTCTTGCGGTTGAAATCGCCCTCCAGTCCGTGGCCTACCGCCTCGTGCAGCATGACGCCCGGCCAGCCGGACCCGAGCACGATGTCGAAAGTGCCGGCGGGGGCGGGAACGGCGCTGAGATTGACCCGGGCCTGGCGCAGCGCCTCGTCGGCGATATGCTGCCAGTTTTCGGTGACAAAAAACTCGCCGAAGCCAGTCCGTCCTCCGGCGCCGAACGAGCCCGATTCCTGCCGGTCATCCTTGCCGCAGACCACCGAAACATTGATCCGCACCAGCGGTCGCACGTCCTTGGCCAGCCGTCCGTCGGCGCGCAGGATTTCGACCGTCTGCCATTGCGAGCCGAGCGTCACCGAAACCTGGCGCACATCCTCGCCCTTGGCCCGCACATAGGCGTCGATGTCCTGGAGAAGCTTGATCTTCGCCTCGAATCCCGGCGAGGGGATCGGGTTCTCGTCGCCATAGAGCTTGCGATTGGTGCCGGCGGGCGGCTCGGCATAGGTCCCGTGATGGCCGGTTTTCACGGCGGTGACGGCTTGTGCCGCACGTTTCAGGGCGGCGTCGGAAAAGTCACCCGCATGGGCGTAGCCGACGGCATCGCCGGCGACGGCGCGCAAGCCGAAGCCCTGGTCGGTCGAAAAATTGCCGGCCTTGAGGCGGCCATTGTCGAACACCAGCGATTCCGATTCGCGATATTCAAGGAACAGTTCGCCATCGTCCGCGCCTTGGAGCGCTTCGCCAAGGATGGTGTCGATCTCGGCTCTGGAAATGTCGAAGCGCTCGATCAGCGACGCGGTCATGGCAGGCTCCTCGGTCGAAAGATTCAGAGCCACGACATAAGAGCGGGTGGGCCGTATGCCAACGGCTGGGGGCACGAGACAGCCGCGCGGCTCCGGCCGGCGTTCGCCGCGATCACGGCAGGGCGGCGAAGCCGTCCTTGAAGCCGTCGAGGTCTACCGGGATACCGATGCCCTGTTCTGGCGTCTGGAAGACGATGAAGGTCGCCATCTTGCCGCTGGACAAGGTTTCCAGCAGGTCGTCGGCGAGAACCACCTCAGCGAAGCATCCGTCCTGGAAGCAGCGCACGAACTGCGCTCTGCCGATGTCGTTGCCGTCGACATACAATCCGAGGCCGTTGGGCAGAAGAATGCCGAGCGGGGCGAGCACGCGCAGGATGCGCGCCTGCTGGTCCGCGGTCTTCAGCGCGACGATCGACAGGCCGACTTCGGGGCGGTCTTCGGCCACGACGTTTTGAAGCAGGGCGCATTGTTCGCCGGAGGCGCCGGCCGGCTGATCGCAGACGATGGCCCACGCCCCGTGCTGGGACTTGACCGTTCCGGTGGCGCCGGATTGCGCCGCGGCGGGCTGCGCCGCGGCTGCGGCGGCCATCAGGACGAGGGCCGCGAGTCGCGGCAGAAAGGCATGTGTCATCGTAAAATCCGAATCAGGCTTGCTTCTCATTTGCCGCTTCTATGGCAAATAATTGGTTACCGGCGATGCCGCTTGCCGGCGAGGCGGATGTCCATAGCGCGGGGATAATCGCATAAAACGCGCGTCGCTCGAGCACCGTCCTTTCGCACAAAGCCTCGCTAGCGACTGATGTTGCTCGGATTATGCCCGCGGCATCGCGAATATGTCGCAAGTGGATGGCCGTTCTAAGATGTTGCGGAAAACCGGGTTTCGTGGTTTGAAGCACTGGGCTACCGGACATATTCGGATTATCATATGTTTTGGTGCTGGCGTTCGCTGGTTCCAAGCAGTATCCGTTCCGGATCAGGGACTGACGCGAGCGCGACAGGAGACAATGCGAGTGAGACGATCGATCTTTGCTGCAACGGCGTTTCTTTCGACGGCCGGGGCTGCCATCGCGCAGGAAGCGGACCTGCTTCCCGGACAGCCGCATCCCTGGCAGATCCTGCTTCAGGACGCCATGTCGCCTATCGAGAGCCAGATTCAATGGTTCAACTGGTACGCGCTGGCCTTCGTCATCCCGATCACCATCATCGTTGCGGCGCTTTTGGGGTGGTGCATCTACCGCTTCCGCGAAAGCCGCAATCCGGTCCCGTCCCGCACCAGCCACAATACGCTGATCGAGGTCGTCTGGACCGTCGCGCCGGTGATCATCCTCCTGTTCCTGGCGATCCCGTCCTTCCAGCTGCTGACGGCGCAGTACAATCCGCCAAGCGAGCCGGAACTGACCATCAAGGCGACCGGCTATCAGTGGTATTGGGGTTACGAATATCAGCCGGCGGATGGCACCGCGCAGGCGCAGGCCGAGACGGTCTCGTATGAATCCTATCCTCTGCTGGAGGAAGATCGCGATGGCGCCGGCAAGCAGGACAAGGGGACCTATCCCCATCTCTTGGCGGTCGACAACGAGGTGGTCGTTCCCGTCGATACGGTGATTCGCCTGCTGTCGACGTCGGCTGACGTCATTCACGCCTTCGCGATGCCGTCGATGGGCGTCAAGGTCGATGCGGTTCCCGGTCGCCTGAACGAATCCTGGTTCGAGGCGCAGCGGGAGGGCATCTTCTACGGCCAGTGCTCGGAGCTCTGCGGCCAGGCTCACTACAATATGCCGATCGCCATCCGGGTCGTTTCGAAGGAGCAGTTCGCCAGCTGGTATGCCGCTGCTTCGCAGGATCTGGAGAACGCCAACGCGCAGCTGACCGCGGAGATCGACTCCGCGGTCAGCATCGCCGTTGCCGGTCGCTGAACACCAACAGGGTTTGAGGGAGATCGACAATGGCCTATGGCGCCACCCACGACGCCCATGACGCTCACAAGCCGTCCGGCTGGACGCGCTGGGTCTATTCGACGAATCACAAGGACATCGGGACGCTCTACCTGATCTTCGCGATCTGTGCGGGCATCATCGGCGGTGGCCTCTCCGTTGCGATGCGCATGGAGCTCCAGGAGCCCGGCTTGCAGATCTTCGGCGATCCGCAGCTCTACAACGTGTTCACCACCGGGCATGGCCTGATCATGATCTTCTTCATGGTCATGCCGGCGCTGATCGGCGGTTTCGCCAACTGGATGGTGCCGATCATGATCGGCGCGCCGGACATGGCCTTTCCGCGGTTGAACAACATCTCGTTCTGGCTGCTCGCCGTTTCCTTCCCGTTACTGATTCTGTCGATGTTCGTCGAGGGAGCTCCCGGTTCCAACGGTGCCGGCACCGGCTGGACCCTGTATCCGCCGTTGTCGACATCCGGTCACCCCGGCCCGGCCGTCGATCTCGCGATCTTCTCGCTGCATATTGCCGGCGCCTCGTCGATCCTCGGCGCCATCAACTTCATCACCACCATCCTCAACATGCGCGCGCCGGGCATGACCCTGCACAAGATGCCGCTGTTCGCCTGGTCGGTGCTGGTGACTGCCTTCCTGCTGCTGTTGTCGCTGCCAGTGCTTGCCGGCGCGATCACCATGCTGCTGACCGATCGCAATTTCGGTACGACCTTCTTCGATCCATCGGGTGGCGGCGATCCGATCCTGTACCAGCATCTGTTCTGGTTCTTCGGACATCCGGAGGTCTACATCCTGATCCTGCCCGGTTTCGGCATCGTCAGCCACATCATCTCGACCTTCTCCAAGAAGCCGGTTTTCGGCTATCTCGGAATGGCCTACGCCATGGTCGCGATCGGCGTCGTCGGCTTCGTTGTGTGGGCGCACCACATGTATACGACCGGCATCTCGCTTAACACACAGCGTTATTTCGTGTTCGCAACCATGGTCATCGCGGTGCCAACGGGCATCAAGATCTTCTCGTGGATCGCGACGATGTGGGGCGGCTCGCTGTCGTTCAAGACGCCGATGCTGTGGGCTCTCGGCTTTATTTTCCTGTTCACCGTTGGCGGCGTCACCGGCGTCAAGCTGGCCAATGCCGGCCTGGACCGCGTGCTGCACGACACCTATTACGTCGTCGCTCACTTCCACTACGTGCTGTCGCTCGGCGCGGTCTTCGCCATCTTCGGGGCCTGGTACTACTGGTTCCCGAAAATGTCGGGCTACATGTACAACGAGATGATCGGCAAGATACACTTCTGGACGACTTTCGTCGGCGTCAACATTCTGTTCTTCCCGCAGCACTTCCTCGGCGCCGCCGGCATGCCACGTCGTTACGCCGACTACCCGGAGGCGTTCGCGGGCTGGAACTTCGTGTCGTCGATGGGCTCCTACATCTCGGCCGTGGGCGTCGCGATCTTCCTCTATGGAATTTGGGAAGCCTTCGCCAAAAAGCGGATCGCCGGCCCCAATCCCTGGGGTGCGGGAGCGACGTCGCTCGAGTGGCAGCTGTCCTCGCCGCCGCCCTACCACCAGTGGGAAGAGCTGCCGCGCGTGAAGTGAGACGCGCCGGCTGACGCCGCACGGTAAATGCGCTACGGTCTTCGGACCGGGCGCACCAATATTCGGGGCCTTCCCATTCGGGAGGGCGCCCAATGCGACCGGACACCGGTCAGATGGACGAGTTCGAGGTTCGACTTGACGCTTCTCGGCCCCACCAACAGCGAGGTGCGCTCCAACGGCGTGAGCCTTGCCGAGCCGCGTGACTTCCTGGCGCTACTCAAGCCCCGGGTCATGTCGCTGGTGGTTCTCACCGCGATCACCGGCCTCGCGCTGGCCCCTGGCTCTTTGCATCCGACGCTCGCGGTTATCTCGATCCTGTCGATCGCGATCGGCGCGGGCGCTTCGGGCGCGCTCAACATGTGGTATGACGCAGACATCGACCGCGTCATGACGCGCACGGCGAAGCGTCCGATCCCGGCCGGGCGTGTCGAGCCGGAGACGGCGCTGGCCTTCGGGCTCGGGCTGTCTTTGCTCGCGGTTTCGCTGCTCGGTCTCGCCTCGAACTGGTTCGCCGCCGGGCTGCTCGCCTTCACGATCTTCTTTTACGCCGTCGTCTACACCATGTGGCTGAAGCGCTCGACGCCGCAGAACATCGTCATCGGCGGCGCGGCGGGAGCCTTCCCGCCGATGATCGGCTGGGCCGCCGTCACGGGCGGCGTCGCGGTCGAGAGCATCGTTCTCTTTCTCATCATCTTCCTTTGGACGCCGCCGCACTTCTGGGCGCTGGCGCTGTTCAAGCTGAAAGACTATGACAACGCCGGCGTGCCGATGCTGCCGAATGTCGCCGGCGAACGCACGACGCGAATCCAGATTTTCATCTACTCACTGGTGCTTGTACCGGTCGGCGTCGCGCCTTGGCTCCTGGGCTTCGCCGGGCCGGTCTACGGAATTGCCTCGGTCCTGCTCGGGGCGAACTTTCTTCGTCATGCCTATGCGACGCTGCGCATGGCCGACGGCGATCCGAAGATGATTCCGGCCAAGCGGTTGTTCGCCTTTTCCATCCTTTATCTGTTCGGCCTGTTCGTGATTCTTCTCGCCGAAGCGCTTTTGCGGCCTGTGTCGACCATGATCGGAGCCTGATGTGGAAGAGGATCGCGTAAGGCTCACCGAGGCGGAACAGCGGGCGCGACGGCACCGGTCGATCGCGATCGGGGTCGTCCTCGTGGCGCTCGTCGTCATCTTCTACGTCGTCTCGATCGCGAAGATGGCGTCATGAGCGGGATGGAACGTGACGCGGGAAAGCCGGCGCCCCGCACAGCCGGCCGCAAGGGCATCGTTATCGCCGTTGCCTGCGCGGCCTTCGCCGTCGGCATGGTCGGCGCCGCCTATGCCTCCGTGCCGCTCTATCAGCTGTTCTGTCAGGTCACCGGCTATGGTGGCACCACACAGCGGGCGGAGGCGGGTTCGAGCCGCGTCATCGACCGTACGGTGATCGTGCGCTTCGACGGCAACGTCGACGGCGACCTTCCCTGGGCGTTTCAGCCGAACGACCGGCAGGTCACGGTGAAACTCGGTGAGACGCGCGAGACCAGCTTTCATGTGAAGAACAATTCCGACCGGGCGGTCACGGGGCAGGCGACGTTCAATGTCACGCCCAACGCCGCCGGGGTCTATTTCAACAAGATCGCCTGCTTCTGTTTTGATAACCAGACGCTCCAGCCGGGGGAAGAGCTGGACATGCCGATCGTCTTTTACGTCGATCCGGACATGCTGGAAGCGGACGAATTGAAGAATGCGCCGGGAATTACCTTGTCCTACACGTTCTTCAGGGTCGACGATCCCGATGAGTCGGTTGCGGCGGCGCCGCAAAACGGGACGAGCACGGACACGACGAACAAACTGTGAGACCCGCGAGCGACCGGGATATCGGACGCGCGCGGCAGGCAAGAGTGAAGCTGGAATTGGCTCGCGATCTCCGATAGGCAGATCGCCGGGCATAGAGGATCAGACCGGGGACCCGTAATGGCAGACACGCACGCCAAGCACCACGACTACCATATCATCGATCCGAGCCCGTGGCCGTTCATCGGCTCGATCGGCGCGTTCGTCATGCTGTTCGGCCTCGTCGGCTTCATGCGTGGCGCCGCCGGCAACCAGTTTGTGGTCTTCGGCCTGGATCTCGCTGGTCCCTGGCTGTTCTTCCTCGGTTTGGCGATCGTTCTTTACGTGATGTATGCATGGTGGTCGGACACCATCAAGGAGGGCCGCGAGGGCGCCCATACGCGGGTGGTGTCGCTGCATCTGCGCTACGGCATGATCATGTTCATCGCCTCCGAGGTGATGTTCTTCGCCGCTTGGTTCTGGGCGTTCTTCGACGCCAGCCTGTTTCCCGGCGAAGCCGTTCAGCCAATGCGGGCGGAAGTCCTGGGCGGGCAATGGCCGCCGGTCGGCATCGACGTGCTCGATCCGCTGCACCTGCCGCTGTTCAATACGATCACCCTGCTCTTGTCGGGCACGACGGTCACCTGGGCGCACCATGCCCTGCTGCATAACGACCGCAAGGGCCTGGTCTGGGGGCTGGCGCTGACCATCATCCTCGGCGTCATCTTCTCCTACGTCCAGTTCTACGAATACGCCCACGCGCCGTTTGCCTTTGCCGGGTCGATCTACGGTTCGACCTTCTTCATGGCGACCGGCTTCCACGGCTTCCACGTCATCATCGGGACGATCTTCCTGACCGTCTGCCTGATCCGGGCGATGAAGGGGCAGTTCACCCCGCAGAAGCACTTCGGCTTCGAGGCCGCCGCCTGGTACTGGCACTTCGTCGACGTCGTCTGGCTGTTCCTGTTCTTCTGCATCTATATCTGGGGCAGCTGGGGCGCGACGATCGCCGAAGGCTGAAACCTGTCTCGGCCGGTCGACGGCGAGCCGATGGTTTATGGCAGAGGCGGCGCGCAAGCAGCCGCCTCTGCCATTTTTGGGAGACCGCAAACCGATGAGCCAAGACAGGGCGCCGCATACGCCGGCCGACCCGGCCAAGGCCGGGCTGCGGGGACGCTGTCCCCGCTGCGGCGAGGGGCGATTGTTTTCCGGCTTTTTGTCCGTCGCGCCGCGCTGTACCAATTGCGATCTGGACTACGCTTTCATCGACAGCGGCGATGGTCCGGCGGTCTTCGTGATTTTGATCATCGGCTTTATCGTCGTTGGACTGGCCCTCTGGCTGGAGGTCACGGTGGGCCCGCCCTTGTGGGTGCATTTCCTGCTCTGGCTGCCGCTGACGCTGATCCTCAGCCTGCCGCTCCTGCGCAGTCTCAAGGGATTGATGATCGCGTTGCAATACAAGCACCGGGCATCGGAAGGCCGTCTCGATCTTGACCGGTGATATCGCGCCCGTGAGCCCTGCCGCCAACGACGCTATGGGCAGCCGCATGTCCCGCGCGCGCTTCTGGTTGGCGCTGGGTTTCTGCCTTGCCGGGATCGCGATCCTCGCCGGTCTGGGCACCTGGCAGGTCGAACGGCTCGCCTGGAAGCAAGGCCTCATCGACCGGATCGAACAGCGAGTTGACACAAAACCCGTCGATCTGACGGCGCTTCGCGCGGCGTATGCCGCCACAGGCGATGTCGACTACATCCCGGTGACGGTCAACGGCCGCTTCCTCCATGAGGGCGAGCGCTACTTTCTGTCGACCTTCGACGGCCAGGCCGGCTGGAACGTTTATACGCCGCTCGTGACAGGGGACGGGGATGTCGTGTTCGTCAATCGCGGCTTCGTCCCCTATGAGCTGCGCGAGCCGGCGACGCGCCCGGAGGGGCAGGTCGAGGGAAGCGTGACGATTACGGGTCTGGCAAGGAACGCGCCGACCCAGAAGTCGGGCTATTTCGTGCCCGACAACGATACGGCCAAGCAGATGTTTTTCTGGCGCGATCTCGATGCGATGGCCGCCGGCCTGACGCTCACAAGCGACGCGCGGGTGCTGCCGTTTTTCGTCGATGCCGGGCCGGGCCGGGCGCCCGGCGGCTGGCCGGTGGGGGGGACGACTGTCATCGAGATCGCGAACAGCCATCTGCAATACGCCATCACCTGGTACGGGCTGGCCTTCGTGCTGGCGGTAATGACGGTGTTGCTCGTGGTGCGGGATCGACGCGCGGCTCGGGCAGCCACCGGCGCCTCAAGCTGAACCGTTCAGTCGCCGCGGGTCGAACCGAACCTGCCGAGATCTGACAAGAGCCGACGGACCGTGGCGTCCGTATCGCCCCGATCGTCGCGGCCGTCGCTGAATTCTAGGCCGAAATTCCGCATTCTGCGCCAGACGACCTTGGCCGATCTGATCCGCGCGTCGGCACGCTGAACGGAAAACTCGACATCGCGCGAGGGAATGTGTCCATCCGCAGCGACGATTTCGGCGCCATGGTCGGACAGGTTCTTGATCCGAACGGGCAGGATCGCGCTTTCGGGGCCGCATGTGACCGCGCCGGCCAGGCAGACACGGCGTCGGCGATTGCGTCTTTGTTCGAGCATTGGATCTCTCCCGAATTCATTCGGTATCCTGAGTAAATTCGAAAGACGCCTCTGCCAAGATTTGGATGTTGTTAGGCTTAACGCCGGCGGCGCAGTGGAACGACCGATCAGGTCCCGCGAAGCAGTATTCCGAAAACGGATTCCGGTTTTCGCCAACATGCTGTAGGCACGGCGAGACTTGACACGTGCATGGTCGATCCCTTCATTCGCCCCGCCGACCGCGCGATACCGCCAACACCGGAGCCATTCTTGTCCGTCCCCGCCGCAAAGCCGAAACTGACGATCCGCATGTGCGAGCCGCGCGGCTTTTGCGCCGGTGTCGACCGGGCAATCCAGATCGTCGTTCTGGCGCTGAAGAAATACGGCGCCCCGGTCTATGTCCGCCATGAGATCGTCCACAATCGCTATGTCGTCGAAGGCTTGCGCAACATGGGCGCGGTCTTCGTCAAGGAACTCGACGATATTCCCGACGATGGCCAACCGGTGGTCTTTTCGGCGCATGGCGTGCCGAAGTCGGTTCCAGCAGCGGCCGAGGCGCGGGAGATGCTTTACCTCGACGCCACATGCCCCCTGGTCTCGAAGGTCCACAAGCAGGCGATGCGGCACATGCGGCTCGGCCGCCATGTCCTGTTGATCGGTCATCGCGGTCATCCGGAGGTCGTCGGCACCATGGGGCAGCTGCCCGAAGGCGCCGTGACCCTGATCGAGACCGAGGCGGATGTCGCCGCCTATGTTCCGAGCGATCCGGCGACCCTCGGCTTCGTTACCCAGACGACGCTGTCTGTGGACGACACGATCGGGATCGTCGAGGCGTTACAGGCGAAGTTCCCGGCGCTGCACGCACCCTCGTCGGAATCGATCTGCTATGCCACGACCAACCGGCAGGAGGCGGTGAAGGCAGCCGCTCCCGGCGCCGAGGTCTTCCTCGTGGTCGGGGCGCCGAATTCGTCGAATTCGCGCCGGCTGGTCGAGGTGGCGGAACGCTTCGGCGCGGCTGAGGGCGTTCTGGTCGAGGGCGTGGCGGACATTCCCTGGCACGCGATCGTGCCGGGCGGCACCATCGCGATGTCGGCTGGGGCCTCGGCGCCGGAAATTCTCATCGACGCCATCGTCGCGGCCTTCCGCGAGCGGTTCGAGGTCGCCATCGGACTGGTGCGGACGGCCGAGGAGAACGAGAACTTCCCGGTCATGCGCAGCCTTCGCCAGACGCCACTGACGGTGGCCGACATGGCCTTCGTGAACGGTCAGGTCTGAGCGTGGCGGTCTATACGGACGTTTCGGAATCGCAGCTGATGGCGTTTCTCGCCGATTACGACCTTGGCCCGTTGCTGAGCTACAAGGGCATCGCAGAGGGCGTCGAGAATTCGAACTTCCTGCTGCGCACCGGCGGCGGGACCTTCATCCTCACGCTCTACGAAAAGCGGGTAAACCGCGACGATCTGCCGTTCTTTGTCGGCCTGATGGAGCATCTGGCCGAGCGCGGGCTGTCCTGCCCGTTGCCGGTCCATACGCGCGCCGGTGAGTCGCTCGGAGAACTGTCGGGTCGCCCGGCGGCGATCTTTACCTTTCTGGAAGGTATGTGGACCCGCCGACCGTCGGCGGACCATTGCCGGGCCGTCGGTGGCGCCATGGCGCGCATGCACGCGGAAGCCGCGGATTTCCCGCTGCATCGGGCAAACGGCCTGGCGCTCGCTGACTGGCGGCCGCTGTTTGTGAGTTGCGATGGCCGCGCCGATGAGGTGGAGCCGGGTCTGTCCGACGAGATCGCGGCGGAACTGGCGTTCCTGGAAGCAAACTGGCCGACGGATATCCCGCGCGGCATCATCCATGCCGATCTCTTCCCCGACAACGTCTTCTTCCTCTCCGGTGAGTTGTCCGGCCTGATCGACTTCTATTTCGCCTGCGACGACCTCCTGGCCTACGACTTGGCGATCGGGCTATGCGCCTGGTGCTTTGAATCGGACGCAAGCTTCAACGTGACCAAGGGCAGGGCGCTGCTTGAGGGGTACGCCGCGGTCCGGCCGTTGCTGGAAGAAGAACTCGCGGCGCTTCCCGTCCTTTGCCGCGGGGCGTCCCTGCGCTTCTTGCTGACGCGGCTCTACGATTGGCTGAACACGCCGGAGGGCTCCTTCGTCACCAAGAAGGACCCGAAGGAATATTTGCGCAAGCTGCGTTTCCACCGCTCGGTCGGAAATGCGGCAGGATACGGGTTCGATACCGGACGGGTGAAGGCATGAGCGAGGCAATCCGGGTCGAGATCCATACCGACGGGGCCTGTTCGGGCAATCCGGGGCCGGGCGGCTGGGGCGCGATCCTGCGCTTCAACGGAGCGGCCAAGGAGTTGAAGGGCGGCGAGGAGCAGACCACCAACAACCGCATGGAGCTCACGGCTGTGATCGAGGCGCTCGCCGCGCTGAAGCGCCCCTGCACCGTCGATCTGTATTCCGACTCGACGTATATGCGCGACGGCATCACCAAATGGATTCACGGCTGGAAGCGCAACGGCTGGAAGACCGCCGACAGGAAGCCGGTGAAGAATGCCGAGCTATGGCAACGGCTCGAAGCGGAGAAGGGCCGCCACGAAGTGGCGTTCCATTGGGTCCGCGGCCATGACGGCGACGAACTCAACGAACGCGCCGACGAACTCGCCCGCGCCGGCATGGAGCCGTTCAAGACAGGAGAACGGGCCGCGAGGTAACGTTCCTCACGGCCCGTCTCCATGCTGTTGTCGGGGTGACTCAGAGCTGCTCGAGCAGCGCCTCGGCCGACGATTTGTCAGCCTGCCCCGGTGATTCCTCGATATTGAGGGCTTTGACGACCCCGTTCTCCACAATCATCGAGTAGCGCTTGGACCGCACGCCGAGACCTGCCACCGAAAGGTCGACATCGAGCCCGACCGCCTTGGTGAACTCGCCGTTTCCGTCCGACAGGAACAGGATCTTGCCAGCCGCGTCATTGGCCTTTTCCCAAGCGCTCATGACGAAGACGTCGTTGACCGCGACGACGGCGATCGTATCGACGCCCTTGGCGCGAATTTCGTCGTTGTGGGTGAGGAATCCCGGCAGATGGTTCATCGAGCAGGTCGGCGTGAACGCGCCGGGCACGGCAAAGAGCACGACCGTCTTGCCGGCGAAAATCTCATCGGTCGACAGATCGGCGGGGCCATCCGGTACCTTGGTCTTCAGTGTCGCGTTCGGAAGTTTGTCGCCTACGCCGATAGCCATATGTCGTCCCTCTTGTGCGCCGCCAAGCGGCTTGATCCTGGCCAAGCGCCAGCGATGCCGGATGTGGGGCATTCGGGGCGTTTGTCGACCCTGTCAGCCTTGCGGCGGTTTGCCCGCAACCGTGATGTCGTTGGCCTCGAAGGCGCGGGGACCATCGGTGAAGACGACGTCGATCGACTCCGGAGCGCCGTCGGCGCCGCGCGGCCGATCCACCACCTTGACCTCGAAGACGAGATTGCCGTCCCGCCAGGCTGGTGCCGCCGGCTCGTCGAAATACCAGCCTTCGGGTCCCCGCACGAAAAGATCCGGCGTTTCGGCTGCCCCGGCATATTCGGCGGTGATCGTCAGCACATCGCCCTTGGCATTGGCAACGGCCGATCGAATTCGGCCGATATCGCCGGATCGATCTGGCAGGGCCGAGAAGGCCGCGGCGACGGTGGTGGCGTCGGCTGCCGCATCGCTCTCGCCGGTGAGGTTCGCCTGCACAGGGATGCAGATTTCGGCGCAGACGCCGAGCAGGATCTGCGCTTCGATCGGTCCGATCGTTGCGTCCGGCTCTGGCGCGAGTTCAAAGGCGATCGACAGCGGTTGCTTGTAGCCGTTGGCGCGGCTGAAATCCTCGCCCAGGCGGTGCGGGGCGGGGAAGCGAAGCGTGGCTGTACCGAGTCCGCTGGTTTCGGAAAAGTCGATCGTGGGAGGGATGCCGGAGGCGCCAGGGTCGATCCAGTAGGTCTTCCAGCCTGGCGCGAGGTCGACAGCCAGCGCGCCGCGAACCGTGCCGTCCGGCATGGCGGTCTCGCTCGCCAACCTTATCGTGACCTGATCCGTCGCCAGCGTCGCGCCATCGCTCGCGGCGAGCGCTTCGCCGGCCAGAAGAGCAAGGCCGAGCACGCCGGCAAGGCCGTATGCCATGCGGATGGTCCGTATCATGATCGGTTCCACTCCTTCGTCCTGTCTGTACAAACGCGCGAAGCTGTGTGCGGTCAAGCGTGGATAGACCCGGCGGCGGACCGCCCGCCATTCAAAATAACGAGAAGAGGGAATTTCCACCCACAGACGTGGCCCGCTTGCTCTGGTCTAATCGTCCGAATGATGAGAACCTTTGTGACGACATCCGGGCACAGCATGTGGTTGGCATGAATATGGATCACGACATCGGACACGACAGCATCGATACCACGCTCGAGGGGCATTTTCTGATCGCCATGCCGGGCATGGAGGACGAACGCTTCGTGCGCAGCGTCATCTATCTCTGCGCCCATTCGGCGAATGGGGCGATGGGCTTCATCATCAACAAGCCGCAGCCGGTCAGTTTTCCAGCTCTTTTGACCCAGCTCGGCATCGTCGCCAGCGAGACGGACATCCACCTGCCGGAGAAAGGGCTGGAGGTTTCGGTCTGCATGGGCGGCCCGGTGGAAAAGGGCCGGGGCTTCGTGCTGCATTCCGACGATTACGATTCCGACTCGACCGTGCCGGTGGACGACCGGATTTCGCTGACCCCGACGCTCGATATCCTCAAGGCAATCTCGCAAGGCATCGGCCCCCGCACAGCGATCATGGCGCTCGGTTATGCCGGCTGGGCGCCGGGGCAATTGGAAAACGAGATCGCGGCGAATGGCTGGCTGACCTGCAAGGCCGATCTCGGCATCGTCTTCGATAATCAGCTCGACCAGAAATACGGCCGCGCCCTGGCCTTGCTGGGGGTCGACGCGGCGTTCCTGGCCAGCGACGCCGGCCACGCCTAGACGCTGGCGGCCGGAGCAAAATTCCGGCGATCATGGCGTCCCGCTTTTTTGCGTCCCGCGCGGATCCCGCCGGCGCGTCAGCTGGCCCGTTTCAACCCGACCATGTGATCGTGCAGCGCCTTGCGCGCCTGCTCCGCCGTCAGTGGCTGCGAGAACATGAAGCTCTGGGCGTATTCACAGTTCAGCTGACGCAGCAGGACGAGGTCGGAATCGCTTTCCACGCCTTCCGCGACCACCTGCAAGCCGAGGTCATGGGCCATCGTGACGATCGAGTGCAGGATGATCGGGCGTTGCGGCTGGCTGTTGTTCTTCAGGAACGACTGGTCGATCTTCAGCGTGTCGAAGGGAAAGCCCATCAGATAGGCGAGGGAGGAGTAACCGGTGCCGAAATCGTCCAGCGAAAGCCCGACGCCGAGGCTGCGCAGCCGCGTCAGCAGTTGCGCCGAGCGCTCTGGATTGTCCATCACGATCGATTCGGTGAGCTCCAGCTTCAGGCTCCCCGGCGGCAGGCGGTAACGCTCCAGAACCGTTTTGACGTCGGCGATCAGATCCTGGCGAATGAGCTGCCGGCTGGAGATGTTGACCGACATGAACAGCTTCTGGTTCCCGGTCATTCGCTGCCAGTCGCTCAGTCGCCGGGCGGCTTCCTCGAGGGCAAACTGGCCGAGCTGGACGATCAGGCCTGTACTCTCGGCGATTGGCACGAACTCGGTTGGCGAGATGGCGCCGCGTCTCGGGTGCTCCCACCGCAGCAGCGCCTCGAAGCCGGCGGTTTCCTCGCCGTCGAGCCGGATGATCGGCTGGAACGCCAGCGACAACTCTTTGCGTTCGAAGGCGCGGCGCAGGTCCGATTCCACTTGCAGGCGGCCATAGCCGGCGCTGCGGTAGGAGGGCCGGAACGGCTCGATGCGGTCGCCGCCGCCCCGCTTCGCCTCGTACATGGCGAGTTCCGCCTCCTTGAGCACCTCGTCCGGGCTGGATGACTCCGTCCAGCCGGTCAGGCCGATCGCGCCGGTTAGCACGATCTCCCGGTTGGCGAAGGCGATCGGCGCCTTGATGCCGTCGCGCAGCGTCTCGGCGAAGGCCGCGACGGCCCCGACCTCGGTCTGCGACAGCAAGATCAGCCCGAACTGGTCGCTGCCCAAGCGGGCGAGCGAGTCCTCGGGCTTCAGCAGGCGCTTCAGCCGCCGTCCCAAGGTCAGCAGGATGGTATCGCCCGTGGCGATGCCGAAATCGTCGTTGACCTGTTTGAAGCGGTCGAGATCGATCACGAAGATCGTCGGATGCACGTCGGGGCGGGTTGCCGCGAGAACGCCGATTGCATCCAGCCGGTCCTTGAACAGCTCGCGGTTCGGCAGTCCGGTCAACTGGTCGTGTAGCGCGTCGTGCAGCAGCCGCTCCTCGGCCTTCTTGCGCTCGGTCACGTCCTTCAGCGTTCCGACGCAGCGCGCGACCTCGCCGTCGCTGCCGAGGACCGGGCGCGCGCGCAGCGCCATCCAGTGATAGTGGCCATCTTCGTCGCGTAAACGAAATTCCTGCGAGATGCGCCCGCGGCGGTGTTCCAGGATGGTGTCCAGCGTCATCCTGAAACGATCGCGGTCGTCGGGGTGGAGGATCGGCAGCCAGTCCCGCGCCGGGCCGTTCATCGACGCGACCGGCATGCCGGCGAGGGCGTCGCCGTCAGCGCCGGCAAAGATGCGGTCGCGGCTGACGTCCCAATCGAAGATCGCGTCGCCGGTGCCCGCCAGCGCGAGCGAGCGCCGTTCCATGTCCGACAGAAGTCCCTGCGCGAAGCCGCCGCCGGCGAAGGCATGCTGCATCACCGTGAAGCCGATGAGCAGCACGATCAGTACCAGGCCGCCGCCGAGCGCCGGCTGGATGATGTCGTTGTCGATGCGGCCGGTCGTCGTCATCCACCCGGCGACGAGCCATAGCAAAATGAGGCACCAGGTCGGGATCAGCATGATCGCCCGGTCGAAGCCCTGGGCGGCGAGCGTCGCGATCAGCCCAAGCCCGACAATGGCGGTGGCTGCGAGCGACAGGCGGGCAATCCCTGACGCGATCACGGGATCGAAAGCGGCTACGGCCCCCAGCGTTCCGAGCGCGGCGAGCCACAGCACGGTAAAGATCGACAACAGGCCGTGCCAGCGGTTGAGGTTGAGGTAGGCATACAGGAAGACGACCAGCGTGAAGGCGAGGGCCACCTCCGTTCCGGCGCGCCACATTCGTTCCTGGCCCGGCAGGACCGGCACGAGTTTCTGCCAGAAGTCGAAGTCGATGCAGATATAGGCGAGCACGGCCCAGGCGAGTGCGGCCGTCGCGGGAAACATCGCCGAGCCCTTGACCACGAACAGGATCGTCAGGAACACCGCGAGCAGGCCGGAAATGCCGAGAACGATGCCGCGGTAAAGGGTAAAGGCGTTGATCGTGTCCTTGTAGGCGTTGGGCTCCCAAAGCCGGATGTCCGGGAGATTGGACGCCGTCAGTTCGGCGACGAAGGTGACGATCGCTCCCGGATCGAGGGTCACCAGAAAGACGTCCGCGTCCGAGCTCGGTTGGCGTTCCAGGGCGAAGCCCTGTGAGGGCGTGATCGAGGCGATGCGCTGGGATCCGAGATCCGGCCAGACGATGCCCGATCCGACGAGACGGAAATGCGGCGCCACGACGAGGCGGTCGATCTGCTCGTCGCCGTTATTGGCAAGAGCGAAGACCGCCCAATTGCCCGAGGCGTCGGGCGAATTCGCCTCGATCTCGATCCGGCGTACGATCCCGTCGGCGCCTGGGACGGTCGCCACCTGGAAACTGCGTCCCTGGTCGCGATGGATGTCGACCGCGGGTTTCAGGTCGATGGCGGTATCGTCGCGCGAAATGCTGACCGGCTCCAACGCCCGCGATGGTACCGCGGTCACGAAAGACGCCAGGACGAGCGCGATCAGCGCGAGAATCAGTTTCCCGGACGGGAGTGTGGATCGCATAGCCGTTCGCGAAGCCTTCTTGCGTCTCTGCGTCACAGCCATGCCGCGATCATTCCGCGGGTAGGGCACAGAGCCGTTCCCTGGACCTCGATCGCGACCATTCTTCGGCGAGCAGAGAGTAAAGATAGTGGTCCTCCCACCGCCCGGCGATTTTCAGGTAGTTTCGCAGATGACCCTCGCGCGTGAAACCGCATTTTTCCAACAATCTTATCGACCGGGTGTTGGACGGCAGGCAGGCGGCCTCGATGCGATGCAGCCCCTGCACGTCGAAGGCGAACAGCTTCATGAGATCCACCGCGCGCGGCATCAGACCGGAGCCCGCATAACGCTCGCCCATCCAGTAGCCCAACGTGCCGGACTGCGCGACCCCGCGCCGGATCTGGCCGATGGTGGTGCCGCCGTACAGGGTTCTGCCTTCCGCGTCGAACAGAAAGAAGGAGAAGCTGGTGTTTTCGCGCGCGTCCTGACTGTAGCGGCGAAGGCGCAGGCGATAGGCCTCCCACGACAATTCGTCGGCCGTCCATAACGGCTCCCACGGCTTCAGGAATTCGCGACTGTCGCCTCGCAATGCTCGCCAGGCCGCGTAGTCGCCGCGCCGGGGCATGCGCAGCAAGATCCCGTCGCCTTCCAGGCTCGGAAGCTGCGGTCCAGTCAGATGGTCGAGAATGCTCATTGCCCGCGTCAGTGACCTGCGGCAACCAAGGCCTCGGATCCCGTTCGATTATTGAGGCGGGCGACGATCTCGCCCGTGCCCGGCAGGCGCGATACCGGGCCGATGGCGGCGAGCGTCGGGGTCTGGCCCATGAACAACCGCTCGGCGAGGTCGGACAGGCGCGGCGCCGTGATCGCGTCGAGACGTCCGATCAACTCCTCATTGGCGATCGTCGATCCGTTGAACAGAAGCTGGCGAGCGATCTGCGCCGCACGGGAGGCAGGGCTCTCCTGCGACATCAACAGGCTCGATCGCATTTGCGCGCGGGCGCGCGTCACCTCCACCTCGGTGATCCCGGCCGCTGCATTGAGGAGTTCGTCGATGATCACCGGCGCGAGCTCGGCGAGTTCCGCCTCGCCCGTCGCGGCATGGACGCCGAAAATGCCGGAATCGGAAAAGCTCCAATGGAAGGCGTAGATGGCGTAGCAAAGGCCCCGCCGCTCGCGCACTTCCTGGAACAGCCGCGACGACATTCCGCCGCCGAGAATCAGCGACAGCACCTGCGAGGCGTAGAAATCGCGGGCGTAGTAGGGACGCCCTTCGAAGCCGAGGACCATTTGCGCGTCCATCAGGTCGCGCTCCTGGCGAAACTCGCCGCCGGTATAGGCGGCTGGCGTCCGCGGTTCCGAGTGCAGCGGCAGGGGCGGGGCCGCGCTCGATCCGAACGCGGCTTGCACCTGGTCCACGATCGCCTGGTGCGAAACGGCGCCAGCCGCCGAAACGATCATCCGGTCGGGCGAATAGTGCCGGGCCAGATAGGTCCGCAAATTCCCCGGATTGAAGGATTTGACCGTTTGCCGCGTGCCGAGGATCGGCCTGCCAACGATCTGGCCGCGATAGGCCGCTTCCTGGAAATGGTCGAAGACGATGTCGTCCGGCGTGTCCTCGGCCGCGCCGATCTCCTGCAGAATCACTTGTTGCTCGCGTTCGAGCTCCTGCTCGTCGAAGCGCGAGTCGATCAGGATGTCGGTCAAAATGTCGAGCGCCAGCGGCACGTCGTTTTTCAGGACACGGGCGTAATAGGATGTCGTCTCGACGCTTGTCGCGGCGTTGATTTCACCGCCGACGTCCTCGATTTCCTCGGCGATCTGGCGGGCGTTGCGCCGATTCGTGCCCTTGAATGCCATATGCTCGAGCAAATGGGCGATGCCGTGCTCCTCGGGCGCCTCGTCGCGGGCGCCGGCCTTCACCCAGATGCCGAGGCAGGCGCTTTCCAGATGCGGCATGGTCTCGGTGGCGATGATCAGTCCGTTCGAGAGCTTCGTGATGTCGACGCTCATGCTTCGGCTCCCTGACTGACGGCGCGCGATCGCGCGAGAATATAGTCCTGGACGGCGCCGATCTCGTTCGGCAAACGGTCCAGCGTCTCGCGCTTTTGCATGAGGTCGGCGTGACTGGGCGGAAGCGCCGGCGAAATGCCCGTTGCCCGTTCTATCGCGGCCGGGAATTTGGCCGGATGGGCGGTGCCGAGGGTGATCATCGGCTCGGGGCCGAGGCGGGTTTCCGCAACACCCACGCCGACGGCGGTGTGCGGGTCGAGGAGATAGGCCGTCGTCGTCAGCATCCGCGCGATCGTCTCGGCGGTTGCCGGTTCGTCGGTCGCCCCGGCGTCGAATTCCGCGCGGATCGCTGTCAGAACCGGTTCGGGAAGGGTGAAGCTGCCGGATTGGGACAGTTGCTGCATCAGTCGCCGTACCATCTCGCCATCACGTCCGCTCGCCTCGAAGATCAGGCGCTCGAAATTGGATGAAACCTGGATGTCCATCGATGGCGACATGGTGGCGTGGACGCCGGTGGTCTCGTAGCAGCCGCGATCGAGCGTGCGAACCAGGATGTCGTTCTGGTTAGTGGCGATCACCAGCCGCTCGATCGGCAGGCCCATGCGCTTGGCACCATAGCCTGCAAAGATATCGCCGAAATTGCCGGTCGGGACGGTGAAGGAGACTTTCCGGTCCGGCGCTCCGAGGCTGGCCGCGGCGGTGAAATAATAGACGATCTGGGCCATGATCCGGCCCCAGTTGATCGAGTTGACGCCCGAGAGAGCGACCGTCTCGCGGAATCGGCGGTCGTTGAACATCGCCTTGATCAGGGCCTGGCAGTCGTCGAAGGTTCCGTCGACGGCGACGGCATGGACGTTGTCGGCGCCGGACGTGGTCATCTGGCGCTGCTGCACCGGTGAGACACGCCCATGCGGGAACAGGATGAAAATGTCGGTCCGTTGGCTTGCGGCGAAAGCCGCGATCGCCGCTCCTCCGGTGTCGCCCGAGGTCGCGCCGACGATGCTGGCGCGCCGCTTCCGCTGGCCGAGCACATGGTCCATCAGGCGCGCGATGAGCTGCATCGCGATGTCCTTGAAGGCCAAAGTCGGGCCGTGGAACAGTTCCAGCACGAAGTGCGAGGGGCCGATCTGGACGAGGGGGGCGACCGCCGGATGTGGGAAGGTCGCGTAGGCCTCCTCCACCATCCGTTTCAGATCCGCGGCCGCGATATCGTCGCCCACGAAGGGGGTGAGGATGTCGAAGGCTACTTCGGCATAGGGGCGTCCGGCGAAACCGCGAATGGTGTCGGCGGACAGGACCGGCCAGGTCTCGGGCACATAGAGCCCACCATCGCTCGCGAGACCTGCCAGCAGGGCGTCGGCGAAGCCGAGCACCGGCGCCTCGCCCCGCGAACTCACATATTGCACATCGTCTCCACTTCGCTTCGGATCGGAGCCGCCCGTGATCGGGACGACCGGTTTGTCGGTTGTCCGTCTGGCATGGCTTCGATCAGTCGCCTATCCGTTCACGGGCTGATATAGAACGGCACGCCACAATAAGGGAAGAACCGACTGATGCATATGGTGATCGCCGCGAGGGGTCTGGCATTCGGCGGCGCGCTGGCGCTACTGTCGGCCTGCTCACCGACGAATTCCGGCGCCGATCTCGCGGGTAACGCGCCGCCGGCAGCGTCCCTAGCCGCCGCGCAGGGAACCGAGGCGCGGTATTGTCCGAATGTGAGCCTGCGCGAGGGAACCGCCATTCTGACCAAGAAGGTCGGCGACGACGTCGATTATGTGGCGTCCGTGACCGACACCACGCGCGACTGCCGGATCGTCGACGGAAAATTGCGCATGAAGATCGGCATCGCCGGAAGGGTGATGCCCGGACCGGCGGCGACGAACCGGACCGTGTCGCTGCCGATCCGGATCGCGATTCTCAACGGTGAGGACGTGATCTATTCCCGGCTCGGCAAAACCAGCGTGCCGGTCACGCCAAACGCGGGCGCGCAGACGTTCGTCTATGTCGACGAGGCGATCGCGATCGATCAGGCATCGGCGCGAAGCGTCGTGATCTATGCGGGTTACGACGAAGGGCCGGCGGGATAACGCTCCGCCATCAGGCGTCTTGCCAACTCGCAAAGGCGGTGACGACCGCGGGGAAATCCGCCAGCCGGCTGATCACCGTCTCGGCGCCGGCTTCGCTCAGGGATTCGGCATGGCCGAGATGGGTGTGGCGTCCGCCGGTGAAGCCGACCACCCGGCAGCCGGCGGCGGAAGCCGCCGCGACGCCATGGACGGAATCCTCGATGACGATCGCCGCGCGTGGCGGCACCCCGAACGTTTCGCAGGCATGCAGAAAGACGTCCGGCTCCGGCTTGACCTTCTGGGTTCCCACTTCCGGCGCGCTGAAGACGTGCGGATGGAAATAATCCCAGAGGCCGACATGCTCGAGTTCCAGCTCCAGCCGCTGCGATGACGAGTTCGAACAGATGCAACGGGGCAGCGTGATGAGATCGAGCGCGGTCCGGGCCCCGGCGATCTCCTCGACGTCGCTGCCAAGCCGGCGATCGATTTCGGCATCGATGCGGGCGGAAAAGTCGTCCGGGAAGCGGGTTCCGGTCTCGGCGGTCAGCCGCTCCATGACCAACTGCCAGGTAAGGCCGGCATAGCGTGTGGCGAATTCCGCGGCGTCGACCTCGATGCCGTGCTCGGCCAGCATCTCGGTCTGAACCGCGGCGGCGATGATCTCCGAATCGACCAGCACACCGTCGCAGTCGAAGATCACCAACAAAGGTTCGGACATGAAAGGCTCCGGCGTATCAGATGGTTGGGTCATGCGCCCGATCCCGGAAAGCCGTATCGGGGCCGCCGACCGGCAAGCGCCGGCTCCGTTACCACGGGGCGCCGGAAACGACAAAGCCCGGGTTTCACCGATTATTTACGTCGTTCGGTAACCATGTCCTCGGTTTGATGTTTTTGCGTAACCGGTGGTGAAGATGATTAGCAAGCGTTCCGCGTCCTTGGCGACTGTGCGGGTCGAGCAGCCCGACTGGCTCGATCGGATCCATCAGGGGCACTGCGTTGCCCGCATGGAGGCGCTGCCGGCGAACTCGATTGACGTCATCTTCGCCGATCCCCCCTACAATCTGCAATTGGGCGGCGACCTGCATCGCCCCGACCAGTCGAAGGTCGACGCGGTGGACGATGCCTGGGACCAGTTCGAGAGCTTCCAGGCTTATGACGCCTTCACCCGGGCCTGGCTGCTGGCGGCGCGCCGGGTGCTGAAGCCGAACGGCACGATCTGGGTGATCGGCTCCTACCACAACATCTTCCGCGTCGGCGCCTCGATGCAGGACCTCGGCTACTGGATGCTCAACGACGTCGTTTGGCGCAAGACCAACCCGATGCCGAATTTCCGTGGCCGGCGCTTCCAGAATGCCCATGAAACGATGATCTGGGCATCCCGCGACGCGGACGCGAAGGGCTACACCTTCAACTACGACGCCCTGAAGGCGGCGAATGACGACGTGCAAATGCGCTCCGACTGGCTGTTTCCGATCTGCTCCGGGGCCGAGCGGCTGAAGGACGAGGCGGGACGCAAGGCCCATCCAACGCAAAAGCCCGAGGCGCTGCTGGCGCGGGTCATTCTCGCCTCGACGAAGCCCGGCGATGTCGTCCTCGATCCGTTCTTCGGCACCGGCACCACGGGCGCCGTCGCCAAGCGGCTGGGTCGCCACTTCGTCGGCATCGAACGCGAGGACGCCTATATTCGCGCCGCCGAAGCCCGGATTGCGGCAGTCGAGCCGCTGGATGCCGCGGCGCTCAAGATGACGGGCGGCAAACGGGCGGAGCCGCGGATTCCGTTCGCCAGCCTTCTCGAGGCCGGCCTTGTCGCGCCGGGCACCGAACTCACCGACGCGAAAGGTCGCTGGACGGCACGTGTCCGGGCCGACGGAACCATCTCTATCGGCGAGGACGCCGCGTCGATCCATCGGATCGGGGCGAAGGTTCAAGGTCTCGACGCCTGCAATGGCTGGACGTTCTGGCATGTGCGCTCGGGTGAATCGCTGACCCCGATCGACGCGTTGAGACAGCGCATCCGCGACGGACTGGGCGCTGTCAGCGTTTGAGTCCGATTAGTCCGCCGGGGCTGAACGTGACGGGACCGGCAGGCCGAGGGCGACGAGTTCGTGGCGAAGCTGCTCGCCATCCATGAAGTGGATCGCCTGCCAGCCAGCCTGGCGGGCGCCGTCGACATTCGGCGCGCTGTCGTCGATGAAAACCGTTCTCGCCGGGGCGATGTCGAAGCTTGCCGCGTGGTGGTCGTAGATCGCGCGGTCCG
Organism: Aurantimonas sp. C2-5-R2; assembly: GCF_036549495.1. NCBI lineage: Bacteria > Pseudomonadati > Pseudomonadota > Alphaproteobacteria > Hyphomicrobiales > Aurantimonadaceae > Aurantimonas > Aurantimonas sp. C2-5-R2. The sequence continues at coordinate 21,770 of NZ_JAZHLJ010000001.1, read as the reverse complement.
GCTTGATCAGCGCGATGTCGCCCGAGACGGTCACGCCCCGCGTTTCCGTCAGGAACGGGAATTTCGCCTGCGCCTCGCGAAACGTGTCCGAGGCGAAATTAGTCAATAGGGTGACATCGACACCGCAGGCGATCAGGCCGCGCAGGATCGCCACGCTCCCCTCATAGGCATGCGGCACCATCCGGTGCCAGTTGCGGCGAAAGGCGCGAATCTCCGCGGCCATCTCGGGATGACGATCGATCGCTTCGGCTTCGGCCTCCGGCCACGGCCGGCCGCGATCCTGTTCGAGGTTCCATGCGTGCGAGCAGACCTCGCTCAAGAAGAACGCCCGGCGGTCGTCGTCGGGAATGATCTGGCGAAACGGAATGTGCGGATCGTAGTGGATCAGCACCTTGCCGATGTCGAAAACGACATGCGTGACGGTCATCCGGTTCTCTTTCTTGACGGTTTTGGCGCGGTCCCGTCGGCAAGCGCGCGGACGAGCACCTTGTGCATAAGCGTGGGGAGCGCCTCGCTGTCGCGCGTGGCCTCGTGCGACCACCATCCGGCGATGGGCGGATCCTGCGTCAGTTCGGCCCGGTAGACTTCGAGCTCCAGGCGGAAATGCGTGAAGGCGTGGGCGATCATGCCCTGGAATTGCCAATTCGCCGCGAATGGCGCGGCCTTGGCGCCGGTCGCTCCGTCGGCGCGGGCATGCCACTCGGTCGTCGGCGGTTCGCTCATGCCCGCAAGCATGCCGCTACGGGCGCGTTGGCGCAGCCAGACAGCGCCGTCCGCCGGCCGCACGGCGACGAAGGCGGCGCCTTTTCGCTCCGGCGTGGCCGCTTTGGGCTTCTTGACGGGAAACTGCTCCGCGCGACCTTCGGCCGCAGCCCGGCAGTGGGCGCGGAGGGGGCAAAGGATACAGGCGGGACCGGTAGGCGTGCAGACGGTCGCGCCGAGGTCCATCATGGCTTGCGCGAAGTCGCCGGGGCGCCGATCCGGCGTCAGTGCCGCGACGTGGCCGCGAATCGTCTTCCGCGCCCCCGGCAGTGGCGCCTCGATCGCGAACAGCCGCGTGACGACCCGTTCGACATTGCCGTCGACCACGGCTGCCGGCTCGTCGAAGGCGATCGCCGCGATCGCGGCTGATGTGTAGTCGCCGATGCCGGGTAGCATTTTGAGTTCGGCCGCGCTGCGGGGAAAGCCGCCGGCGAAGGTTTCGGTGATGGTCCTGGCGCAGGCGTGAAGGTTGCGGGCGCGGGCGTAATAGCCGAGGCCCGCCCACTCGCCGAGTACATCCGTTTCCGGGGCGGCGGCGAGGTCCTCAACCGTCGGCCAGCGATCGAGGAAGCGGGCGAAATAGGCTTTCACCGCCGCGACCGTGGTTTGCTGCAACATGATCTCCGAAAGCCAGACGCGATAGGGCTCCGGCCTTATTCCAGCCGCGCGCTCTTGCGGCGAAACGCGCCACGGCAATTTTCGGGCGTGACCGTCGTACCAGGACAGAAGCGGCTCGGCGATGGAGGGAAGAACGCTGTCCGAAGGGGTCGGTGGATCTGGCTTGAGCATCGACTGAGCTTGCCTTGACATTGCCTGATGTTCGCGCAATCGACTCCCGAAACGGGGACCGGCGGCCCGTCCACGAAAGAGTTGTCTTGAAGACCAATTACTACGTCATCAATCTGGATCGGTCTCCGGAGCGCCTTGCGGCGATCGGTGCCGATGCCGCCACGATCGGCATCGACCTGATACGGGTCAAGGCGGTCGATGGGAAGACAGTGCCGCCTCAGGCGCGCGAGATCCTCGACGAGAGCGGGTTTCGCCGCCTGCACGGCAAGATCCCGATGGACGGGGAATATGGCTGCTATCAAAGCCATATCGACGTGTTCGATGCCTTCCTGGCCAGCGACGCCGACATCGCGGTGATCTTCGAGGACGATGTGCGACTGACGCCTGCGCTCCTGCCGGTACTCGATCGGATCGTTGCCGTGGACGATTGGGACGTCGTGAAACTGATGCACCATCGCCTGCCGGTGTTCCGCGCGCACCGTTCGATCGGCGGTGGTCACCGGTTGGGGACGTCGCTGTTCGGCCCGACCGGTAGCTCGGCCGCCTACCTGGTCAACCGGCGGGGCGCGAAAACCCTGCGGCAGCGGCTCGTTCCGATGCAACTGCCCTACGATGTGGCGCTGGAACGCGGCTGGGCGCTCGGCGTCAGGGTGCGCCACGTCAAACCGGATCTGGTTGCCGGCAATCCGCTCACACAGCAGAGCCTGATCGGCGGGCGAGCAAAATACTCAGCGATGAAGCTGGCGCCGTGGCGGCGTCTGACGACCTTGCTCTTCCGGACGGCGGAAGTGGTGCGGCGCGCCCGCTTCGGCCTCATTGCGCGCACCAAACGATGATCAAACGCTGGCTCCTGGCGCGGCGGTCCTTCGATGCGCCGCTCATTGCCCTGGCGATCGCCCTGCTGGCCATCGGCAATCCCATCGCGAAGGGAGCCTTTCTCTTCTTCGGCCTGATTGGCGCCAATTTGGGCTTTGCCCGGCATCGGACCTGGCGCTATGCCGACACCGCCTTTTGCGCTGCGATCATCGCCTATGCGAGTTGGTCGATCGGGCTCATGGTGTTCCGGAACGAATCCGTAGACGGCAACCGAATGTTCTCCTACAGCCTCATCATGCTCGGCTTTGTCTTTCTGCCGCTCTCGATCAGTCTGGTGCGAGAACCGTTGGATGCGCTGATCCTCGGCTCGCGCGCGGCCATTCTCGCCGTCCTGGCTTTGATTCCCTTCGACCCGATGGTCATCGGCGGCCGGATCGATCTTGGCGGCAACGCGGCGATCGTCGCATTCCTGGCCGCGACGGCCGGTCTTGCCGCCCGGCTGGACGCCCGACGCCCAGCCTCTCTTCTTCCCAACAGCCGACTCTGGTTCTACCTCTCCTTCGTACCGGTCCTGCTGTCGGGCACCCGGGCGGCGTGGTTCGTCTACCTGCTGGTCGCCCTGTTCGACGGACTGGAGCTGATTCGGCACTGGCGGAAAATTCCGTTTCGGCTGCGTTCGCTGGCGCTTCCGACCGCCGCCGTTCTAATCGTGGCGGCGGTCCCCGCAAGTTCGATTGTTAGCCAACGCATCAGCGCGGGGATGGTGGAACTGGAGCAGATGAACGGGTCGGGCGCTGCGATCGGATCGATGGACGTTCGCCTGGTCATGTGGGCGGGGGCCTTCGATGTCGTGTCCAAGAGCCCGATCGTCGGCGTCGGCGGGATGGAACGGATGGACGCGGTCGCTGCCGCCGTCGCGCCCGCAAACGCACCCTATGTTGCCCACTTCACGCATCTGCACAATCTGTTCGTCGACGAGGCGGCGTCCAACGGTCTTGTCGGGCTGGCGCTGCTCATGTCGATCTTCGCTGTCTTTCTCGTGCGCGTCACGCGATGTTCGCCCGGCCATCTCGTGCCGGAGACCTCCTATGCCTTCGTCTTTCTGGTGGTCACCTTCGGATCGTTCCACGGTGTCCTCCTGAACGAGTGGATGATCCTGTCGATCTTTTCCTTCATGACCCTCATCCTTGTCGCGATCCGCCGCGACGCTTTCCGGGCGCGGTATCGAAGCGGCCTGTCCGGAGCCGGAGGGTGAAGCGGCGCCGGCCGCCTTCTGCGATTCCGGTTGCCGATCTCATTGGCGGCCTGATGGACCCGATCCTGAGGCGCAAGGCGGGGATGACCAGCGGCCTTGTAGCCGCCTGGTCGGAGATCGCCGGCCCCCGCCTGCAGGACATGACGCGACCGGAAAAGCTGCTCTGGCCGGCGCGGCGATCCGACACCGACGCTTTCGAGCCGGCGACGCTCGTGGTCGCCTGCGAAGCGGCCGCGGCCCTGCGTCTGCAGCATCAGACCAGCGAATTGATCGCCCGGGTGAACGCGTTCTTCGGCTTCGCGGCGGTCGAGCGCATCAAGATCGTGCAAAAAGCCGTCAATCAGGTGCGTCCGAACCGTAAGCCGAAGCTGCGAGACCTCGATCCCGGCGATATCACCCGCATCGACGACATGGTCGCGCGCATCGAGGATCCGAAGCTTCGCGACGCACTGCGGGCCTTCGCCGAGACGACGTTACGGCGCAATGAGGGATGATGGGCCTTTGCGACGCCACTTTGCCCGTTCATGAAGAGTTCATTGGAAAAATCGCAATTCTTCCATAGATCGCAAAGACTGATGCCACCCTATCCTCAAAGGTTCCAATCGATGATGAGTATGTCTTCCGACACCTCCCGCCGCCCCCTGGCTTTCAAGATCGCCGCATTTCTCGCCAGCGCCGGGCTCGTGGCGAGCACCGGAGGCTTGGCCCAAGCGGCCGGCAGCTCTGCCCAGTCAGCGACGGAAATTCAGGTCGCGCAGTCGGAGACCGCCCCCGCCACGCCGCCGGCCCCCACCGTCGAAGCACCGGCCTCGTCCGGCTCTGTCGATGTAGCCGAACTGATGGCCGAAGGGCCGCTTCCCGACATCGTCGTCGGCGATCCCCAGGCGCCGGTCACGATCGTCGAATACGCGTCGATGACCTGCGGATATTGCGCGGCTTTTCATGTGAATTCCTACCCGCAGATCAAGAGGGATTTCATCGAGACCGGCAAGGCCAAGCTGATTCTTCGGGAATTTCCGTTCGATCCGCGCGCGCTGGCGGCTGCCATGCTGGCGCGTTGCACCGGTGATGACGCCAGACGCACGGCGATGGTGGACGTCCTGATGGAGCAGCAGGCCGAATGGGCCCGGGCGGAAAACGCCTCCGCGGCGCTGCTGAAATTCGCCAAGCTGGCCGGAATGAGCCAGGACGACTTCACTGCGTGTCTCAACGACAAGGAGTTGCAGCAGAAGGTCGTGGAAACGCAGGAGCGCGGCCAGAACGAGTTCGGCGTGAACGCGACGCCAACCTTTTTCGTCAACGGCGACAAATACTCCGGCGCCCTTGGACCGGACGAGATGGCGGCCGTGATCGAGTCGCATCTGTAACAGCCGGCGACCTAACGCGGCGGGTGCCCGTTCCTGCGGGAGCAGATATCCGCCGATCGACCGCGTCGGGTTTTTGCATTGCAACAATTGGCGTGTCTGCGATTTTCTTCTAGAGGTGGGCGGGGTTTCCGGCGGAAGGCCCGACTCATCGGGGAGGCAGTCGGCGGCATTCAATGTCCAAACGGATATTCACTTTCAGGCGCGGAGCGGCCGATCGCACGGCCGACGCCGCCGAAGCGCTGGGGCTGAAGGGCGCCAATCTGGCGCTGCTGGCCTCTCTCGATGTGCCCGTTCCGCCCGGCTTCACCATCGCGACACCTGTCTGGCGTGAGGCGCAAGGATCCGAAGACGGCCTGCCACAGGCGCTGCGGGCCGAACTGAGGGCGGCGATAGAGTGGCTCGAGGGCGTGACCGGCCGGCGTTTCGACGGCGATCAACGACCGTTGCTTCTGGCCGTGCGCAGCAGCGCCCGGGCGCAGATGCCGGGCTTGGCCGAGACAGTCCTCGACATCGGCCTCAACGACCGGACCGTCGAGATTCTGGCAACCGAGCTCAAGGATCCCGCATTCGCCTATCGCAGTTACCGGCGCTTCATCGAAAGCTATGCCGCGCTGGTCTTCGACGTCGATTCATCCCACTTCGAAGAAATCGCGGACGAGGAACGCGATCGCGCGGGCTGGGCCGTCGAGCCGGAGATGCCCGCCGACTGGCGCGCGCTGATCGCGCGTTATCAGGGCCATCTCGACAGCGAGATCGGCGCGGTGCTGCCGCAGACGCCGCTCGAGCAGTTATTCAGCGTCGTGGCCGCCAGCTATGCGAGCTGGCGCAATCCGCTGGCGGTGTCGCACCGATTGATCCAGGGTATCCCGGAAAATGCCGGTCTCGCGGTCACCGTGCATGCGATGATCTTCAACGAGCGCAACTACCACTCCGGGACGGGTCGCGCGGTCTCCCGCGATCTGGGTAGCGGGCAATCCCGGCTGTCCGGAGAGTTCGGACTGGGCGCCAGGGGGTCTAGCGCCATCGGCGAGAAGCCGCCGGTCCTCGACCTGGCGGACCTCGCGAATGGCGAGTGTCGCGATTTTCCGACCGATTTGAGCGAGTTGACCCGTCATGTTCGCCGCATCGAGGCCCATGCCGGCGATGCGGTCGAGGTCGATTTCATGGTCGGGGACGGCGAGCTGTTCCTGATGCAGTCGCGGATTGCCCGTCGGACCGCGCCGGAGGCAATCCGCGTCGCGGTCGAACTCGTCAAGGAAGGGCTGATCGAGGAATCGGAAGCGATTCTGCGAATCGACCCGGCGTCGCTCGATCAGTTGCTGCATCCGACCATCGAACGCTCGGCGGATTTCGTCGTGCTCGGCCGGGGCATGCCGGCGTCACCGGGTGCGGCGACGGGTGAGATCGTGTTCACCTCCGAGCGGGCTCAGATACTGGCGAACGAAGAGCGCCCGGTGATCCTGGTGCGAAACGAGACCCACCCCGAAGATATCCACGGCATGCATGTCGCCGAGGGCGTCCTGACCATTCGTGGCGGCACCACAAGTCACGCGGCCGTGGTCGCCCGCGGCATCGGCAAACCGTGCGTGACCGGCGTTGGATCACTGCGCATCAATGCTCAAAAGGGAACCCTTCACGCCGCCGGCCGCGTACTCAGGGAGGGCGACCGGATCACCATCGACGGCTCTACCGGCGATGTGATCGAGGGAGCAGTGCCTTTGGTCCGGCCGTCACTGACCGGCGATTTCGCAACATTGATGGAATTCGCCGATCGAGCGCGGCGCATGCGGGTGCGGGCCAATGCCGACACACCGGTCGAAGCCCGTTCCGCCCGCTCCTTCGGCGCCGAGGGCATCGGCTTGTGCCGGACCGAGCATATGTTCTTCGAGGGCGACCGCGTCCGCGCCATGCGCGAGATGATCCTGTCATCGGACGAGAGCGGGCGGCGGGCGGCGCTCGAAAAGCTTTTGCCCATCCAACGCTCCGATTTCATCGAGTTGTTCGAGATCATGGCGGGCTTACCGGTGACGATCCGCCTGCTCGATCCGCCGCTGCACGAGTTTCTGCCCAAGAGCGATGCGGAGATTACCGAGACGGCGGCGATGCTCGGCGTCGACGAAACAGTCGTGAAGCACCGGATCGCGGCGCTCGAGGAATTCAACCCGATGCTCGGCCATCGCGGCTGCCGATTGGCGATCTCCTATCCCGAGATCGTCGAGACGCAGGCGCGCGCGATCCTGGAGGCGGCGGTCGAGGCCGGCGAAAAGACCGGCGCCGCGGTCGTTCCCGAAATCATGGTCCCGCTGGTCAGCCTGCGCAAGGAACTCGACTTCGTGAAGGAGCGTGTCGATCGGGTCGCCGAACTGGTCATGGCTGAGCGCGGCTGCAGCATCAACTATCTCGTCGGCACGATGATCGAGTTGCCAAGGGCCATCGTGCGCGCCGATACGATTGCCGAGGTCGCCGAGTTCTTCTCCTTCGGCACCAACGATCTGACCCAGACCGTCTATGGCATCTCGCGCGACGACGCCGGCAATTTCCTGTCGACCTACGTCCGTCAGGGGATCATCGAGCGAGACCCGTTTCAGACCATCGACGTCGAAGGCGTCGGCGAACTCATCGGTCTCGCTGTCGAGAAAGCGCGGCGCACGCGTCCGGACATTTCGCTCGGCGTGTGCGGCGAGCAGGGCGGGGATCCGGCCTCGATCGCCTTTTTCGAACAGACTGGACTCGACTACGTGTCTTGTTCGCCGTTTCGCGTGCCGATTGCCCGGCTTGCCGCGGCCCAGTCGGCGATCCGGGCGGGCCGTTCGCTCCGTGGCCGGGGGCGGCGTCAGGAACCGTAGTAGAAGTAGATCGCAATGCAGGTCGTGAAGCCGACGATCAGGTTCATCGGCGCGCCGATCTTGACGAAGTCGAAGAACCGGTAGTTGCCGGCGGCATAGACCAGCGTGTTGGTCTGGTAGCCGATCGGCGTCGCGAAGGAGGCGGAAGCGCCGAACATCACGGCGACGACGGCAGCCCTCGGATCAAGCCCGAGCGCGGTAGCCAGGCTGATCGCGATCGGCGTCACCACCACGGCGACGGCATTGTTGGTGACGATCTCGGTCAGGATCGACGAGATCGCGTAGATGCTCAACAGCACGATGAAGGGCGAGGCATCGCGCAGGAGCGGCTCTATCGCCCCGACCAGCAAGTCGACGGCCCCCGAATTCTGCATCCCAAGACCGATTGCCAGCATGGCGAAGATGAGGATGAGGATGTCGCCTCGGATCGAGTGCCAGGCTTCGTCGGCATCGATCACCCGCACCAGAAGCAGGGCGGCGATCGCGACGAACGCAAGCACCTGGATGCTCGCCAGCCCATAGGCGGCGACGCCCACGACCCCGGCGAGCGCGCCGATGGCAATAGGCGCCTTGCGACGCCGGAACGGCCGTGCCTCGCTGACGTCGATGCCGATGAGATCATTGGCCTCGGCGATGCGGGCGAGCGCCTCCGGACGTCCTTCCAGAAGCAGACGATCGGCGGGACGCAATTTCGTACCGTGCAGCGTGGGACCCGGCACGTGCCGATGACGCTGGACGCCGAGAACCGCGACGCCGGATCCTGAAATTCCTGTTAGTTCGGAAATGCGGCGGCCGATGCCGCGCCGGTGCGGCGCCACGGTCGCTTCGACGACGACCCGTTCTTCATCCTTCTCTGCGGAGAGCGTGACGCGGGCGATCCGGACGTTCTGGTTGGCGTTCAGCGTCAAGAGTTCCTCGGCTGTCGCGAATAGCACGATGCGGTCGGATTTTTGGATCTCGATATCGCCGATGTCGCGGCGAAGCGTCTCCGAGCCGCGCAAAATGGCCATCGGCTGGATGCCGCGCGCTGAAAAGGTTGCGGCGTCCTTCAGTCGCTTGCCGATCGAACTCGCGCCGTCCCGCACGACGATCTCGCTGAAATAGAGATTGCCTGCGTCGTCGCCCAGGACGTCTTCGGCCGAGCTGCGGTCGGGTAGGAGAAACCGCCCGACGATCAGCAGGTAAACAATTCCGGTGATCGACGCGACGATGCCGACCGGAGTGATCTCGAAGATCGAAAATCGCTCCATCCCCTGGCCGCGCGCGACGCCGTCGACCAGAAGATTGGTCGACGTGCCGATCAACGACAAGGTGCCGCCGAGAATGGTCAGGTACGACAGCGGGATCAGCAGCCGCGTCGATGCCACACCCAGTTTCTTGGCGATCTCCATCATGATCGGAATGAACACGATCACCACCGGCGTATTGTTCATGAAGGCGGAGGCGACCATCACGCCGAGACCCATGACGGCAAGGGTCATGAGGGGGTATCGCTCGACGCTGGCGACGAGCCAGCCCGCGGCCCCTTCCAGCGTGCCGGTTCGCACCAATGCGCCCGACAGCACGAACATCGCCGCAATGGTGATCGGCGCGGGATTGGAAAAGACCGAGGCGAACTCGTCCGCGTCCAGATAGCCGAGCACGAGGAAGCTCACGGCGCCGCCGACCGCGATCACCTCCGGCGGGTAGAGCTCGAGGGCGAAGGCCACGAAAACGACGCCTATCACCGCCAGCGCGATGTAGGAGGAATAGTCCGTGAGAAAGGCGTTCATGAGGTTCCGTCGGCGAGGAGGTCCCGGCAGAACTCAGAACTGCGACGAACGGGCGGTTTGACAAGACCGCTGTGCCAATCACGCCGGATAAATATCGATTATTCGGTAAGCGTTCCCGGCGTGACCTGAATTCGGCCGCTGCGGCGTCGTTCGTCGGGGCGGTCGGTTCCGTCCTCGACTCGTCCGACCGAGACGGGACTGCCGCTCGTCAGGCCGAGCCTTCGGTTTCCATGCCGCCGAAGGGCATGGCGTCGCGAATGCGTGTGAGGACGCCGACGAAGGCGCGGGCGAAGCCATAAAAGCGCTCGCCGATCTCCTCGCGATCCGGATTGCGGATGGTGTCGCCGGCCTCGTTCAATATCGCGAACAGAATGTCCTCGCGCTGAGGGGTGGCGACGCGCACTGCGGCAATGCGGGATGCATCCTCGACAGAGCCATCCGACGGCATGTCGAACAGGAGCTCTCCGCCGACCACGGCGGCAGCCGAACGCACGCATTCGTCGAAAGCGATCCGTGTCGGATCCTGCATGTCCAGGGCCAGTTCGAACTCGACCGCGCCGAGAGCCTCGTTTCCAGACCCCGCGCCGATTGCCGTCTGTGCGTCCACCTGCATCGTATCGCTCCTAGTCCCTACTCGCGTGGGATCGAAACCTGACTCCGGCAAGCGGCCGAACTGTGGCGACGGTCAGGTCTCGCTCGCGGCGTCTGGACAAACGCCGGGCCGTTGCCGACATTGGCGTCGCGAACGGGAACCGTCTGGAACCCTCGACGCCAGGGAGGAATATTCATGCAGGGTTTGATGCAGCAATGGCCACTGCTTTGCTCGAAGGTGATCGATCACGCCGCGACCTATCATCCGCGCCGTGAAATCGTCACGCGCTCGGTCGAGGGGCCGATCCACCGCACCAATTACAGCGAGGTCCGGACGCGGTCCCTGCAACTCGCCCAGCGGCTGGAGCGCGACGGCATCAAGCTCGGCGATCGCGTTGCCACCCTGGCCTGGAATACCTGGCGCCACCTCGAATGCTGGTACGGCATCCTCGGCATCGGCGCGATCTATCACACGCTGAACCCGCGGCTGTTCCCGGATCAGATCGCCTGGATCATGAACGATGCCGAAGATCGCTTCATCTTCGTCGACCTGACCTTCATGCCCATCATCGAGGCGATCGCGCCGAAGGTTCCGAGCCTGGAAAAGATCATCGTTCTCACCGACGCCGCGCATATGCCGGAGACGAAACTGGCCAACGTGGTCTGCTACGAGGATTGGCTGGCCGAGGCGGACGGCGATTTCGTCTGGAAGGCGTTCGACGAAAACACCGCGGCCGGCATGTGCTACACGTCCGGCACCACCGGCAACCCCAAGGGCGTGCTCTATTCCCACCGCTCGAACGTTCTGCATTCGATGATGGCGCAACAGCCCGATGCGATGGGCCTGTCCTCGCGCGACAGGCTGCTGCCGATCGTGCCGCTGTTTCATGCCAATGGCTGGGGACTCGCCCTGACCTGCCCGATGGCTGGAACCGCGATGGTGATGCCGGGGGCCAAGATGGACGGCGCCTCGGTTTTCGAATTGCTGACCCAGGAAAAGGTCACCTTCAGCGCCGCCGTGCCGACGGTCTGGCTGATGCTGCTGCAGCACCTGGAGAAGGAGGGTGGTGAACTGCCCGACCTCGAACGGGTGGTGATCGGCGGCGCCGCCTGTCCGCGCGCCGTGACGCAGAAATTCCAGGACAATTACGGCGTCCAGGTCATCCATGCCTGGGGCATGACCGAGATGAGTCCGCTCGGCAGCCTGTGCACCATCAAGCCGGAATATGCCGATCTTGAGGGCGAGGCGCTGCTCGATCTCGAACAGAAGCAGGGCCACCCGCCCTTCGGCGTCGAAATGAAGGTGACCGACGACGCCAATGTCGAGCGGCCGTGGGACGGCAAGACCTTCGGCCGTCTCAAGGTGCGCGGCCCGGCGGTCGCCAGTAGCTACTACAAGAACACCGGCCCGGAAGTGTTCGACGACGACGGCTGGTTCGACACCGGCGACGTCGCCCATATGGACGAGCACGGCTACATGCAGATTACCGACCGCGCCAAGGACGTCATCAAGTCGGGCGGTGAGTGGATCTCGACGATCGATCTGGAAAATCTCGCCGTCGGCCATCCCGATGTCGCGGAAGCCGCCGTGATCGGTCTCGCCCATCCCAAATGGGACGAGCGGCCGCTGCTCGTCATCGTCCGCAAGGAGGGGCGGGAGCCTTCCAAGGAAGACATTCTCGGCTTTCTGGAGGGCAAGGTCGCCAAATGGTGGATGCCGGACGACGTCGCCTTCGTGTCGGAAATTCCCCATACGGCGACCGGCAAGATACAGAAGACGACACTCAGGGATCAGTTTCGTGACTATCGCCTGCCCACGGCCTGAGTTATGCGCGTACCGGCGGTTCAATGGCCGCCGGGGCCGACGCGACAGGGCCGTGGCTTTTAAGGATCGCCCATGAGTTCGATTTACGGACGGCTCCCGGTTTCGGGGCACTATCTGCGCAAGCGGCTGCGGCTGGCGGGCTTTGCCCGCAGGCTGGCGGCCTTCGCGTTGATGTTGTTGGTCACGTCGCTTGCCATCTTCAGGCTTGGGGCCATCGTGCCGCAGGCCTTGATCGGCCTTCTGCTCTTGACCGCCGGCGTTGCCGCGCTGGCGTTGCTGATCTCCCTGTATGGGCTCGTTCGGGTCTGGTTCCAGGGGGTCGCCGGCGGCGGCGCGGCGCTCGGGGCCTTTGTCCTGGCGAGCATCGTGCTCTCTCCTTTTGCCTATACGGCCTATCTCGCGGCCGTGAATCCGAGGACGAACGCCGCCTATACGGACGGCTTGGACCCCGACGGTCCCGCCGCGGTGATCGAGCCTCAAGCGCCTGCCGACGCGCCGGTTGTGGCCGCGCCCGAGGCGGCCCTGGCGGAGCCGAGCGTTGTTCCGGGGCGGCGTTTCGTCGCCACCGCGCCACGGGTTTATGCCGCCGCGCGTGTGGTGCTGGATGATCTGGGCTGGCAGGTCGGCGGTGTTGTCGCCGAAGGTCCGGCCAGTGCCGTCGTCGCGGCGCCGGAACTGGCCGGTGGTGACCTCGGCGTTAGCGGAGCTGGCGACATCCCGATCCCAACGGCGCGGGCCGGAATCGATGCCGAGGCCGCTTCCGATCCGCTCGACCGGCCCGATAGCGAACAATACCGGATCAGCGCCATCGCCCGCGATCTTCTCTTCGCCCTGCCGAGCGATATCAGCATCCGCATTGTCCAGGACGGCGACGAGAGTTTCGTCGATCTGCAATCGGTCTCACGCTCGATCGATATCGACTTCGGCCAGAATCGTCGCTTTATCGAGCGCTTCCTCGAAGATCTCGACACGGCGATGGCCGGACTGGAGACGGTCGATACGGGAGGCTGATCTCGTCGTTTCCCGGAGCGGCCTGTGGCCGTCAAGCAGGCGCGAAGTGGGTATCGAGCGTCGGTGGCCCGTCGGTCAACACCAGGCCGCGCTCCGTCAGGTCTTCCAGATGGGCCAGCACCGACAAACCCGCGGCGCCATGCAGCTTCGGATCGGTGCCCCGATAGATCGCCGCGACGACCGCCGGGATCGTCCGGTCACCGGCGCGAAGACGCGTTAGGATCGCATTCTCGCGCATCCGGCGATGGCCGATGAGCGCCCGCACGAAGGCCTTCGGCCGTCCGACCGCGCCACCATGGCCGGGTAGGTAGCGTGAATCGTCGCGAGCGAGCAGGCGATCGAGCGAATTCATGTAGTCCCGCATGGCGCCATCCGGTGGCGCGACGATCGTCGTCGACCAGGCCATGACGTGATCGCCCGACAGCACCGTTCCGTCCGTGCCGATCGCGAAGGCCAGATGGTTGGCGCAGTGGCCGGGGGTGGCGATCACCGTGACGCTGGTGCCGCCGAGGACCAGCGTCTCGTCGTCCGAAAGCGTGCGGTCGAAGACGAGGGACGCATCGCCAGCAGCCTCGATCCGCGCTGCCTCGCCGGCCAGCAGCGGGCGCATCGGGCGATGCGGCCCGCCGCCGAGAAGCGGAGCGCCGATAATGTCCTTCAGCCGGTCGACCAGGCCGGTGTGGTCGCGATGGGTATGGGTCAACAGGATCGCATCGACCGGTCGGCCGTCGATCGCCACAAGCAGCGCGTCCAGATGCGCCGGGTCGTCGGGACCCGGATCGACGACGAAGCAACGATCGTCGCCCACGACATAGCTGTTGGTGCCATGAAAGGTGAACGGGCTCGGATTGCGCGCGGTGACCCGCCAGACGGAGTCGCCGAGGGGGACGGCCTTTCCGTAGGCGGGGTCGAAGGCGGTATCGAAGCTGGTCACTGGCCTGCTCAACCTTTGCCGCCCGCGGCGCGCGGCTTCGGCGACGCGGATCGCGCCGAGGCGAGTTCGAACATGTCGGTGGTCAGGCGCTGGGTCTTGGCGTCGGTCCGGTCCTCGTGCGGAGAATCATAAGCGACGAGAAGTTTCGCCACGCCGTCGATCTCGATCGGCGCGATTCCCTCGGCATGGTCGGAGCCGCGGATCGCCGGCAGGTTGAGCACACGTGCCAGGGCGTCGTCCTCGTAGATGTTCTGCTCGGGATCGTAGTCCTCGATGGCGAAGACCGACTGCAGGGCTTCCAGATCGGTCGTGGCGCCGGACAGAATCAACAGCCGGCCGTCCTGCCAGTGCATGTCGCGAATGCCCTGGCCGTCGAGATCGATCGCCTGCAGCCTGTAGCGTTTGCCGCCATCGAGTTTTCGCGGCTTCAGGAACCCGTTCTTGGCGTCCTTCATTTCCATGCGAACGATCATCGCATAGCCGCCGACGACCGGGCCGCGCAGCCCCAGAAGGACCGTGTTTCCCGTGACGGCAAGCCCCTCGATGTCGAAGCCGTTTTCCTTGCAGGGATGATCCATGAACGGGCCGATCAACTTGTCTTTGGCCAACATCTTGCGGATCGGCGTTTTCCGGGATTTCCTCATGGGGATCATCCGGGCCGCGCGAGCCGGCGCGCCGTCGAGCGGTTCGATCGCCGCCACGAGATCGAAGACGCCGTCACCCCGATCGAGCAGCGGCACCTTGCCGAGAAACCCGCGATTGGCGTCCCAGTCGATGTCCTCCATGTCCTTGAGCCCGTCATCCTCCGGCTTGTCGCGTTTCAGGGAGTGCGAGCCACAGATCCAGAGATAGCCATCGGCGACCGCCAGACCCTCGATATCCATCTCGCCGCCGGGTCCCTCCGGCAGGTCAAAGGTCTCGCCGAGCACGAAATGTGTGTGCTCGCCAGCCTTGCCGGTCTTCGGATCGAAGCTCACGCGCTCGATGGTCGAGGTCTCGTCGCAAGTGCAGAAGATCGAGCGGCCGGTGACGGCGAGCGCCGATACATCCTGCCAGATCGGATCATCGACATGGGCCAGCCGGTCCTGATGGGTGAAGAACAGATCGACCCTGGCCGCCGGCCCGCGATCGAGCAGCAGGTCTGCCTTCTTTTCCGCGCCCGCCCGTTTCGAGAGTTGGGTCTGCTTGCCCTTGGCCATGGTGTGTCATCCTGCCGCTGTTTTCCGGGCGGTACATCGGGCAGGCTGCGGATGATGCAAGTTGCCCGGCGGCGATCAGCGAAAAACATGATTGATTTGCCGCGCGGTCGGTCGTTGCATGACGGCCGGCCAGAGGCTATAGCACGCCACCGGACGCGAGCTTTGGGGCGTCGCCAAGTGGTAAGGCAGCGGCTTTTGATGCCGCCATTCGCAGGTTCGAACCCTGCCGCCCCAGCCAGCCAGTCTCTGGCATTTCCGCGACATGCGAGTGCTCCCCAGGAACCTCCGTGGTTTCCGGAGGTTAGCGGCTAGCCCGCCGCCGGTGCCGCTCTCTCCAAAGCCAATTCGGCCGAAATTCGCGCGATGGTCGCCTCGCATTCTCCGTCGGTTAGATTCCCGACATGCTCGCGGGATGATGCGAAACACCAGGAGCAAGTCCGCGGGCTGGCATGATGCCAGGTGAACGAGCAATGCCCCGGCGGAAGCCAAGGATATCATCTGGATTGCCGGATGATGAGTCAGTCAAGCAGGATGGCGCGCTGCTCGTTCCAGCCCGGAGGCAGGGGACGCGCGGCCTTCAATCGCTCGGGCGTCAGCGTGATGGGCTGTCGGCCGGTAAGGATCATCTCCGTGATATCCGGGGCGAGGAAGGCAAGCGACAGGTTGCGGCTGACATGGGAGACCTGATGCCGATCCCGTCTGGCAATCGCGGCGATGGTGGCTGCCCGGCCGCAGCGCAGGTCTTCGAACCACCGATGGCCATCGCGTACGAGTTGCACGAGATCGGCATGGGGTAATCTCGTCTTGCTGCTGACCTCCCCGAGGATGAGCCGGACCTGCTTGCCACATCGCTGCAGTCGAATGGCGACGGCGATCTCGATCGGCTCCTCAACGTCGGCGATGTTCGCGATCCAGTCAGGCTCTGCGATCTCCAGCGCCTCACCCAGCGCCATTCGGTTGATGGCGAGGGTCACGCTGTCCTCGGCCACCCCGATCCGCTCGATGATCTGCAGGATCGCCTTGAGCTGCAGTTCTTGCTCGGCCGGCTCCCCCATCGATTGGTACAACCGCTGTGCGGAGCTGATGATCCTGGTCAGCTGGGAGAGCTCGGCACCTCGTGCGATTCCGGCCAGCCATTGCGGATCGGTGAGGTGATCGGCGATAGTGGTGACGACCAGTCGTTCGACGTCCGGCGCCGGCACGCGCATGCCTTTGCCGTCGGCGGTGCCGCGAACGAGCGGCGCGGATGTGTAGTAGCGGTAGCGCCGCCCGGACTTGATCGCGTAGGTCGGGCTCATCCTGTTGCCGTCAGAATCAAAAAGCAGGCCCGCCAAGGGTGCCGAGGCGGCGCGGGATTTCGATCCCCGCGGCCGGTGGCTCTGGTCCGCCAATTAATTCTATTAATATATTGATTTATATGAACAATCTTTGTCGCAGCATTGTCTCGACCCACATTCCAGCCCACATAAATTTTGGGTGGCGGCCCAATATCCTAAGCTGCCCATCGCGCCGATAGCGCTTCGGCCTGTCGCAAAACGGTCTGAACGGCCTCGTCCTGAAGATCGGGCGGGTATCCGTGCCGACGTAGAATCCGCTTAACCAGCACCCGCATTCGCGCGCGGGCACTTTCACGATGCGACCAGTCGACGGTCGCATTGCTCTTCAGACTGTTCAGCAGTTCGTGGGCAATCACCTTGAGCGAGTCATCCCCCATTATGTCGACGGCGCTCTCGTTCTCGGCAAGCGCGTCGTAGAATGCGATCTCGTCGCGCGACAGCCCTGTTTCTTCGCCGCGCTGGAGTGATTCACGCATCTCCTTTGCCAGCCGGATCAACTCGTTGAGAACTTCGACGGTCGTGATGGCGTTCGCGTGATAGCGCGCAATCGCGGCGTCCAGCCGTTCGGTAAAGCGTTTGGTCTCCACGACGTTTGTTTGGCTTCTCGACCGAATCTCATCGTTCAACAATTTGCGCAGCGCTTCCAGCGCCAGATTCTTTTTGTCGAGATGCCGTACCTCTTCCAGGAAAGCGTCGGAGAGAATCGAGATGTCGGGCGTCGAAATGCCGGCCGCGCCGAGAATGTCGACGATATCGGTCGAGATGACTGCACGGTTCAGGATTTGCTGAATTGCCAAATCACGATCCGCGCCGCTTCGTCCCGTTCCAGCCGATGATTTGACGAGCGCAACGCGGACAGTCTGGAAAAAGCCGACCTCGTCGGCGAGGTTCCGAGCTTCGTCGCTGCCCGAAGCCAATGTGAACGCCTTGGAAAGAGCCAAGACTGCATCCTGATACCGGCGGTTCTCGCGCCGCTTACCCTCCGCTGTCGTCTCCTTGGCCGCCGCCTCGTGCTGGCGTGAAAGAATCCACTCGATCGCCTCGGCGAGCGTGACGAGGCGCTCATGAGGCGTCCCCGAAGGCCCGCGCTCGTAGTCGAAGCCGTGAAACATCGCTTTCACGACTTCACGTTTTCCGAGAAACACCGCAACGGCCTCGGCGGCGTCGATCCCGGTTTGCTGTCTATCAGAACCGCTATAGCGTCCGAGCGCCGACTTCAGATTCTGGGCGATGCCGATGTAGTCGACGATCAAACCGGCCGGCTTGTCCCGGAACACGCGATTGACGCGGGCGATCGCCTGCATCAGCCCGTGTCCCTTCATCGGCTTGTCGACATACATTGTATGCATCGAAGGCGCGTCGAACCCGGTCAGCCACATGTCGCGGACGATGACGAGCTTCAGTTGATCATCCGCGTTCTTCGCGCGCTTCGCCAGCAGGTCGCGGCGGGCTTTCTCACCGATATGTTGCTGCCAGCTCTCCGGATCGGAACGGGAACCGGTCATGACGATCTTGATCGCGCCTTCGGCGTCGTCGTCACTATGCCAATCCGGGCGGAGCGCGATGATCTTTTCGTAGAGCGCCACGCAGATGCGCCGGCTCATGCAGACGATCATCCCCTTGCCGGGTTTGGCGGCTTCCCTCGCCTCGAAATGATCGACGAGATCTTGCGCGATCAATGTCAGACGCTTTTCCGAACCGACCAGAGCCTCGACCGTCGCCCATTTGCTCTTGAAGCACTCAGCTTCGGCGACCTCCTCGCCCTCGGTCAATTCCTCGATTTCATCGTCGATTTTTGGGCGTTCCTCGTCGGAAAGCTCGATCCTCGCCAACCGGCTTTCGTAATAAATCGGAACGGTCGCACCATCCTCGACCGCGCGACTGATGTCATAGATGTCGACATAGTTGCCGAAGATGCGCGGCGTGTTGACGTCTTCGGCTTCGATCGGCGTTCCCGTAAAGCCGATGAAGGACGCGTTCGGCAGTGCGTCGCGCAGATGCTTGGCGAAGCCGTAGGCCATCGCACCGGTCTTCTGATCGATCTTCGCGCCAAAGCCGTATTGGCTGCGGTGCGCCTCGTCGGCGATGACGACAATATTGCGGCGATCTGAAATCATCGGATAGGCCGTCTCGCCGGAAGCGGGCGCGAATTTCTGGATCGTCGTGAAGATGACGCCACCCGATGCCCGGTTCAGCGCGGCCTGGAGATCATCGCGGCTGTCGGCCTGCTGCGGCTTTTGGCGAATGAGGTCGCTACAGGCGGCGAAGGTGCCGAAAAGCTGGTCGTCGAGGTCGTTGCGATCGGTAACGACCACGATGGTCGGATTCTCCAGCTGCGGATGACGTACCAATTGCCCGGCATAGAATGCCATCAGGAAGCTCTTTCCGGAGCCCTGTGTGTGCCAGATCACGCCGATGCGCCGGTCCCCGCGCGGATGATCGGCCGCGTCGGGAAGGCCATAGACGGCCGGCTCCTCGCTCATGCCTGCGAAGTCATGGCTGGGAGGCTCGCCACCGATGTTGAGCGCCAGCGCCCGCAAGGTCGACGCGACCGCGCGGCGAACGGCATGGAACTGATGATAGCCCGCGATGATCTTCGCCAGGCCCTTCTCCGTTTCGCCGAAAACGATGAAATCCCGAATCAACGCGAGGAAACGGCGCCGTTCGAAGACACCGTCGATCAGCACGCTCAGCTCCGGCGATCCTTTCGGCGCGATCTCCGCTCCATCGGTCGTGCGCCAGGGCATGAAACGCTCTTCATCCGCGCTCAGCGAAGCGATCCGCGCCGTCAGCCCATCTGAGATGACGAGCACGCCGTTGGTGCGGAACAGTGAAGGGATCTGGCTCTTGTAGTTTTGGAGCTGGGTAAATGCGCTCGACAGCGTCGCGGTTTCGGAACCAGGCGCCTTCAGCTCGATCACACCGAGCGGCAAACCGTTGACGAACAGGACGATATCCGGCCGGCGATTGAAGCCGTTTTCGACGACCGTGAATTGCCCACTCGCCAACCAGTCGTTGGCGTCGGGATTGTCGAAGTCGATCAGGCGCACGGTATCACCGCGAATGGTCCCGTCGACATCATAATATTCAACCGGTACGCCCTCGATGATCAGTCGATGCAGTCGCCTGTTTTCATCGATCAGCGAAGGCCGTTCGGTCGCGACGATCTTCCGGAGCGCATCGCTCCGCGCCTCGACCGGAATCGTCGGATTGAGCTTCTCGATTGCGGCGGCGAGGCGAGCGACCAGAATGACGTCGGCATAGGCGTCTCGTTCGGGTGTTGCTCCGTCGGGACCGATCAGCGCATCCGACGACCCTTCGTATCCGAGAGCCTGCAATCGTTCGAGCGCAGCCTGTTCGACTTGAGCTTCGGATAAGTAAGCCATCACGCTGCCTCGCCAGCCTCAATGGCCGCCTTTCTCGCTTCAGCGCAGGCATTGAGCACCAGCTTGTATGCCTCACGGTCCACCCCGAACAGTAGACGTGATGGCTCGATCGCCAGCGGGACCTCATCGCCGCCCGGCAGAACCACTACGGCGCGAAGCAGGCCGTCTTCATCCGCTTCGGCGCGCATGGCGGCGAATTCGTCGATCAGCGCGTTCGACATCTCAAAACGTTCGTAGGGTTCCAGCGTCCGGATCGGGTCGGGCTCGCGTTCCAGATAGGCTTCGTGCAGGAAGGTGATGATCGCATCGGCGGCAAGCATGGACGAGCGGCGGTGATGCGCGGACAGTTTGGAGATGAAGCCGTCCTTGCCGTGGCTTAACGTGCCCGCCTGGTTGCGCAGCACCCGCAGCGTTTCGGTCAGGTTGTTGTGCTGCTTGATTAGGTCCGCAAAGGCGCGGTCGCGGATTTCCCCCAGATCGAGCAGGCGTGTGGCGACACCGACAAGATGGCCAAGCTTAGGATCTGCTTCCACCGGTTTTTTCGGGCTTACCGGATCGTCGAGTTCCTCGATCAGCACCCGGCAGGCACATTCGACCAGCCCCTTCGCGGCGTCGATGCAGGCGTCGTTCTCATCGGCGAACTCGCGTTCCAGCGTCTCGAAGGTCTGTTGGAGCATTGGCGCATGTTTCCAATGCGTGCAGAACGCCCGGATGCCGGGATACCAGTCGGCGCTCATGCGACCTCCCCGGCGATCTTCTCGGCGTCCTTCAAGCGGATTTCGCCCGACATCAGCTTTGGAAGTAGGAGGTCGCGGGTGGCGGCGAGGGTGTAGAATTCGTCACTGTTTGCTTTGATCTTCTCCCTATGAGTGGTGGCGACCAGATCAAATGCATCGACAATTCCGTTGCCGCACCATGCCAGCTCTAGCCGATAAACGTTGTTTCGGTTCAATCCTGGAACTGCAGCATCTGTGTTCATT
This sequence comes from Aurantimonas sp. C2-5-R2, assembly GCF_036549495.1. Classification (NCBI taxonomy): domain Bacteria; kingdom Pseudomonadati; phylum Pseudomonadota; class Alphaproteobacteria; order Hyphomicrobiales; family Aurantimonadaceae; genus Aurantimonas; species Aurantimonas sp. C2-5-R2. The sequence goes on along the minus strand of NZ_JAZHLJ010000001.1, from coordinate 900 downwards.
GTTTGCAGGCGGAGAGTCTCCAGTCCATAATAGCAATATGTCAGCGGGACTTTCGGAACGACATAAAAGACCGTGTCTATCGCAAAGAACGAGCGATCCTCCCAGAAGAGGCTGCCGACAGTTCCTTTTCGCCCAACAATGACGGACGGTCCTTTCACGAGCGGTGACGAATGAAAACCAGTGATGCCGCCGGAGCCATAGACGGGGACCGAGCCTGGCTCGCGGTCAGCAGCCTTTAACGCCTTTCCGTAGGAAAATTCCATCAACCGGTCGATGCGCGCCATTTTCCACCCCTCCGGCTTGCCGTCGTCGTCGAGGCGGTCGGGGAAGAGCGGCCAGATGTCCGGGGCGAGGTAGGGCGGGCGGCCTTCCATCTTGGCGCGGGTCGGGCCGAAATCGACGAACCAATCCCTGAAGATCGCCCGCGCCATCGCCTCTAGCGTCTCGTTCATCCGCCTGTTCAATTCGATCTTGTCGTCGAGCGATTTCAATACCTCGACGACACGGTCCTGTTCAGACCGCACCGGCGCGCAGACATGAAAGGCTTTCGCCTCAGGAAAATAGATCGTCTGGTGCACGCTGCCCGTTGCAAACATTTTGAGAGCGCGATTTTCGCATAACAAGGCATATTTCAAGAAATGCGGATTTAGCTCGTCGCCGCAGACCCAGTTGACGAAGTCTTGGCTTGTTGCCATTGGGCAGCCCATGACGACCACATAGCCAACTGATGCTGTCCTTGATAGGCAAACTGTATTTTTTGGAAGTATGCGAGCTGAAGAGTTGGCAATCCCCAGAGCATTGGTTGTTTCGTTCCTTGCCTATCCGGTTGTTACCCACGCCCACTAAATGTGGGGTGCGCCCATTCCCCGGAGTAAAGCCCGTCAAAGGTCGGCGCAGCTG